>CAZNMV010000352.1:0-3681 GCA_964573835.1 uncultured Aestuariivita sp.
CACAGACAGGCTTTGCAAGACATGACAGTGGCACCCGGACCGGGTGCCCCTGTTCCGTTCCGGCTGCGGTGTTGCGGCGTCACCTTGGCAGGGCGAGGCCAGTGGCAAGGGCAGCGGGCCCCGTGCCGGCGAGATGTCGCGTCATTACGGGGGGGGGCTTCGAACCTGGCGGTGCGCATGTTGGCCGCGCAGGGACACAGTGTCGTTCTGCGCCACATGCGGGGGAGGGCCCCTTTTTTCTGCGAAAAAAGGGGAGCTGTCGGATGCGGACCGTGCATTCCCGTGGATAATCTCTGAGCGTTGAGGTAGTTTGTGCTCAAAGCAGATACAACCGGGGGATGGGCAGTCATGCCGACCAAGACCACGAAGACCAGTGCCGCAAAGCCGAAAACCGCTGGCGCCGCCAAGCCCAGGACAAAGACCGCGGCGCCTGGAAAGCCCGCCGCCACCTCCCGCGCGAAGCAGACCGCGACAAGGGCGAAGCCGGCCACTGCCGCCCGCACGAAAAAGACCGCGACACCGCCCGTCACTCCGCCGCCCGCGCCGGTTGCGGAGCCCAAGGTGGTGACCACGCAGGCCCCGGTCGTCAGCGGCCCTGCGCTGACCAAGAAGGCGCTGATCGAACAGGCCGTCACGCGGTCGGGCATCAAGAAGAAATACGGCAAGCCTGCGATCGAAGCCGCGCTTGCCGTTCTGGGCGAGGCGCTGGCCGAGGGGCGCGAGATCAAGCTGCCGCCCTTGGGCCGCGGCAAGGTCACCCGCACGCAGGACAAGGCGAACGGCAACGTCATCGTGCTGAGGCTGCGCCAGTCCTCGGGCGGAGAGGATGGCACCGACGACACGACCGACGACACGGATGACGACAACACAGGTCTTGCACCGGCCGCCGAGTGAGGCTAAGTCGCGCGGCACGGGTGATTAGCTCAGTGGTAGAGCGCTTCGTTCACATCGAAGATGTCGGGGGTTCAAATCCCTCATCACCCACCATTCCTTCCCCCGAGGCCGCATGTCGCCACATCCCCCGATCTGGTTCCTGCGCCATGGCGAAACCGACTGGAACGCCGCGCGGCGCATTCAGGGCCAGCTTGAATCGCGCCTGACCGAACTGGGCCGCGCGCAGGCGGCCGATCAGGGCCGGATCGTGGCGTCCATCCTTGACAGCCGTCCCGATATCCTTGTCTCGCCTCTCTTGCGGGCGGACGAGACGGCGCGCATCGCTCTGGGCGCGCGCCCTTTCCGCAGCGATCCCGAGCTCATGGAAATTCACGCCGGCGACTGGCAGGGGCGCTACTACGACGATCTTCTGGCCGAACGCGCCGATCTGCGGGGGCTCTCCGCGCTCGAAATCTTCGCTGACGCGCCGGGGGGCGAGGGGCTTGCCGCCTTCCGCGCCCGTGTCGCGGGGGTTCTCGGGCGGCTCTCAGGCCCCACGGTGATCGTGGCGCACGGGCTTTGGGGGCAGGTGCTGCGCGGGTTGGTGCTTCGGCTCGATGACCGGGCGGTCAGCCGGCTCGACAACCTGCAGGGCGTGGTCTACGCGCTGCGCGACGGGGCGGAAACGGTGCTGCGCGCGCCCGCGTCATAGCCGCAGCAGATAGGCTTGTTCGCCGTCGCAGACCAGCTCGCCCCGCTGGTTGTGGATGCGCAACGCGAGGCGCATGACGCCGGTGGTGCGGCGCGGCTCCAGCGCCGTGATCTCGAATTCCGGGTAAAGCGTGTCGCCTTCGTAAACCGGTTTCAGGAACCGGCTCGATTGTTCGAGAAAGCCGATCAGCGCCTCGCCCATCTGGTGGGCAAGGGGGCTTGCGCCGATTGCGCCCTGGATCAGCGTCATGAAGCCATGGGCGTAAAGGCCCGGATGGCCCAGCCGTTCCAGATAGGCGCGGTCGTAATGGACGGGATGATTGTCGCCGCTGGCGGCCTGAAACGCGGCGAAGAGACCGCTGGTCATGGTGCGCGACGGCGCGCGGAACACCTCGCCCAGGCGGAACGTGGCGAAGGCGCGCGGCGGGTGGGTGACATGGGCGGTGGGATCGAAGCTCATGGCCCCAGACGACCGTCCCGTGCCGCCATGGTCAAGGGGCAAAAATCCGCGCCCTTGCACCGCGCGCGCGGCTTGACTAGAACCCTGTGCGCATGGGTCGTTAGCTCAGTTGGTAGAGCGTTTCGTTTACACCGAAAATGTCGGCGGTTCGAGCCCGTCACGACCCACCATCCCGCCCTTCAGTGCGCGAATGCACATTGCCTGCCCGGCTTTGCGGGTTTGTGTGCGGGGCTGTCGCGCCTATCCTTCAGACCAGTCCCGAGGAGGCCCGATATGAGCTGGAACCCGTCCCTTGACCCCGATTGCCCCGTTGGCGACGCCGTCGACGCGATCGAGACCGTGATCGTCCCCCGCGCCCGCGATCTGGGCGGGTTCGAGGTGCGCCGCGCGCTGCCTGCGCCACGCCGCCAGATGGTCGGCCCCTTCATCTTCTTCGACCAGATGGGCCCGGCCGAATTCCTGCCCACGCGCGGCATGGACGTGCGCCCCCATCCCCATATCGGGCTCGCGACGATCAGCTATCTCTACCGGGGCCGCATGCATCACCGCGACAGCCTCGGCACCGACAGCTGGATCGAACCGGGGGCCGTCAACTGGATGGTGGCGGGCCACGGGATCACCCATTCCGAACGCACCGACGACGCCACGCAGGTGGACCCGATGCCGTTTTTCGGGATTCAGACCTGGGTCGCTCTGCCCGAAGATCAGGAGGATGCGCCGCCCCGCTTCGAACACGCTCCGAAAGAGGCGCTGCCCTTTCTGGAAGGCGAGGGGAAGCAGGTCCGGCTCATCCTCGGGTCGGCCTGGGGCGACCGCGCGCCGGTCGAGGTCGCGTCCGAGATGTTCTATGCCGACGCGGTGCTGGCCCCGGGCGCGAAGCTGCCCTTGCCCGACGATCACGAGGATCGCGGCGTCTATGTCGTGGACGGGGCGATCACTGTGGCGGGCGAGGATTACGCGGCGGGCCGCATGATGGTCTTCCGCCCCGGCGACCGGATCAGTGTGACGGCTGGCACGCAGGGGGCGCGGCTGATGCTGCTGGGCGGCGCGACGCTGAACGGGCCGCGGCATATCTGGTGGAATTTCGTGGCCTCCTCGAAGGACCGGATCGACGCGGCGAAGGAAGCCTGGCGTGCCGGCGACTGGGCGCATGGGCGTTTCCGCCTGCCGCCGGGGGATGATGCGGAATTCATCCCCTTGCCCGACCGCTGAGCGCTCGCGACCCCCGCCCGATTTCCGCCCGGAACCCCCAATTGACTGCTTGACGCCACCGGGGCTGCGCCTTATCAGGTCCAGACGTTCGGGGGGCTACCCCGGACGCGCAGCGCGCGGTTGTAGCTCAGTCGGTTAGAGTACCGGCCTGTCACGCCGGGGGTCGCGGGTTCGAGCCCCGTCAACCGCGCCAGCGCTGCCCCAAGACCCCGGGCCGGGGGCAATCGGCCGGAAAAGACCATGCGCGGTTGTAGCTCAGTCGGTTAGAGTACCGGCCTGTCACGCCGGGGGTCGCGGGTTCGAGCCCCGTCAACCGCGCCAGCGCTGCCCCAAGACCCCGGGCCGGGGGCAATCGGCCGGAAAAGACCATGCGCGGTTGTAGCTCAGTCGGTTAGAGTACCGGCCTGTCACGCCGGGGGTCGCGG
>CAZNMV010000353.1:0-3679 GCA_964573835.1 uncultured Aestuariivita sp.
AACTTGCGATGTTCAAGGTGGTCGCCACCGGCGACAAGCGGGTCGAGGCGCTGCGCCTGGCCGATATCTTCCGTGCCAACGTGGTCGACAGCACGCTGGGCAGCTTCATCTTCGAAATCACCGGGTCACCCGAAAAGGTCGACGCCTTCGCCGATCTGATGCGCCCCCTGGGGCTCAGCGAAATGGCACGCACCGGAGTCGCCGCGCTCCTGCGCGGCGACTGACCGGCAGGCCTGCGCCTTCAGAAGCCCAGCGACAGCGACGGCTGCAGCTCGCGCTGCCGCGGCGCGATGCTTGGTCGTCGGAAGGGCAGGATGCGCCGCTCCTCGGCCTTGCGGGCGGGGTACGCCGGGGCCCGAACGGGCACGGCGGCACCATCGAGCCGCTGGGCGATCTCGCGGTCGAATCCTTCGGACACCACGTGCGGGTTATGCGCATAGCGCAGCGCCCGCTCTGTGGTGACGTCGAATTCCACCAGATCGCCCGCATCGAGGCTCACTTCACCGAGGGGTAGGTCGGATCCGCCTGAGTAGAAGGCAAGATCGCCGTGATCTTCGCACCAGATGACCGCCTTGCGGGCGTCTGGGTCACTCCAGAGAACAACACCGTACATTTTCGGCCCCAATCCTTCCCCTCGTTACCATTTTGCGTCAACTGCACGTTACGGACAGCCGGATTTCGGTGTCGCCGCCTTGCAATTTGTGTCCGAAGATATAGGCTTCAGTTCTGATTAGCGTCAGAAGTGACGCTGATTAGTGTCACTTGGTAAAGATTTTCTTAACCGTCTTCGCTCTGCACATTGGTTCGTGCGCAGCCTGCCCCTGTAGTTACTGGATCGGGATGCCGGTCATGCCGAGAACGCCTTCACAATTGCGCAGCATGTTCGGCGAAAATCTGCGCGTCATGTCGGAACGATATCCGTCGATTTCCGAGCTTGCGCGTCAACTTGGTGTGAACCGCACCCAGTTCAACCGCTATCTCAATGGCGAAAGCTTTCCGCGCCCCGACATCCTCGACCGCATCTGCACCTTCTTCGGGGTTGATGCGCGCATCCTCCTGGAACCGGTCGATACCCTGTCGCAGCGCAGCGATGCGCTGACCTCGCCCTTCCTTGCCGATTACGTCGGTCGCGGCCTGACGCAGGTGACCGAGGATTTCTTTCCCTCGGGATTCTACCGCTTTTCGCGCAAGTCCTTTCTTGATGACGACGTCTTCGTGCTGGGTCTTCTTTTCGTCTTCCGCGAGGGTGGAAACACCTATGTGCGCGGCTATGAATCGCGCGACGCGATGCGCGCGCAGGGCCTGCCGGTGAGCAGCCTGACCCGGGAATACCGCGGCCTCGCCCTGCGCGAGGAAGCGGGCGTGACCATGCTCATCTCGCGCAAGGGCACGATGACCTGCTCGTTCAATTTCCTGTCGCAAGTCGCGTCTTTCAAAAACAATTTCTGGGTCGGCTATACCACGCGGACGGTGCCCGAGATGGTCTCCAGCCGCCGGGTGATGCGCCTGGTCTGCGAACATCTGCCGGACGACCTGACCACGGTCATGACCGCGGCGCGGCAGGTGGGTTTCGTCAAGCAATCGCAAATCCCGCCCTTCCACCTGCGCCTGCTCAACCCGTCCGAACCCTTCCGCTGACCCTCCGGGCGCGATGTCGTACCCGGACAATTCGCGTCGGAAACCGGTCTGACGGCCGGTCGGCACAGGCCTATCGTCGCCTCACCTGAACCCCGGGAGAGACGCCCATGACCACCGCATCGATCACCGACCTGTCGCTGGTGCGCCAGCCCATCGAAAGGGCCCATGGTCTGGGCAATGCCCATTACACCGACCCCGCCATGCATGAAGAGGAAAAGCGCAGCGTCCTGGGCGCGACCTGGGCGGGGCTGGCCGTGGCGGCTGACGTGCCCGAACCGGGCGACGCAGTGCCACTGACGTTCCTTGGACAGCCGCTCCTGCTGCTGCGCGACCGGCAGGGACAGGTGCGCGTCTTCTACAACACCTGCCGCCACCGCGGCATGATCCTTGTGGAACAGCCCGGCCGCATCGAAGGCGCGATCCGCTGCCCCTATCACAGCTGGTGCTACAGCACCGAAGGGCGGCTTGTGTCGACCCCCCATGTGGGCGGGCCGGGACGCAACACCCATGAAGGGATCGACCGCAACCTGCTGGGCCTGATCGAGGTGCGCAGCCATATCTGGCGCGACGTGGTCTTCATCAACCTCTCGGGCGACGCCGCCCCCTTCCAGGACATGCACGCCGAAATGATCGCCCGCTGGGCCGAATTCGACCGCCCCCTCTTCCACGGCGGGCCGGAAAGCCGCTTCACCCTCGATGTGAACTGCAACTGGAAGCTCGCGGTCGAGAATTACTGCGAAAGCTATCACCTGCCCTGGGTGCATCCGGGGCTGAACAGCTATTCCCGTCTGGAAGATCATTACCATATCGAGGCGCCGCAGCACTTCTCGGGACAGGGCACGCTGGTCTATCGCCAGCTGACCGACGCCGACGGCACGGTCTTTCCCGATTTCGCCGATCTCTCGCCCAAATGGGACACGGCGGCGGAATACATCGCGATTTATCCCAACGTTCTGTTCGGGGTGCACCGCGACCACGCCTTCGCGATCATCCTGACGCCCGAGGCGCAGGACCGCACCGCCGAGCTTGTGCATATCTACTATGCGACGCCGGACACGAACGAGGCGCTTCGCCAACGCAACGCCCTGCTCTGGCGCGGCGTCTTCGACGAAGACATCTTCGTCGTCGAGGGCATGCAGCGCGGGCGGCATGCCGAAGGGTTCGACGGCGGGCGCTTCGCCCCGGCGATGGACGGGCCCACCCATCTCTTCCACGACTGGGTCGCGACCCGGGTCGAGGCGGGGCGCGCCGCACCCCGTGCAGCGGCCGAATGACCGATCTCGACGCCGCACTTCTCGCGGCGCATAAGGCGGGCGATGGCGCGGCGCTGGTCGTGCTTTACCAGCAGGCGGCGGCGCAGGCGGCGGATATCGATGCGGCCTGCTTCTATCTCACCCACGCCTTCGTCTTCGCGCTGGAAATCGCGCATCCCGACATGCCCGCGATCCGCGCCCGTCTTCAGGCCGAAGGGCGCGAGCCGCCCGACGATCAGCCGCCGCTGCGCATCAGCGCATAGACATGCCACGTCGCGTGCCCCAGAAGCGGGAGCACGATGAAGAGCCCCAGAAACCAAGGGATCAGCGCCAGAAAGGTGGCGGCGGCGATGAAGGCCGCCCAGCCCAGCATGGTCACGGGATTGTCGATCACGATCTTCACCGAGGTGATCATCGCGGTCACGAAGTCGACCTCGCGGTCGAGCAGAAGCGGCAGCGCGATCACCGTGATCGCATAGAGCAGCGCCGCGAAGGCCGCGCCCGCCGCTGTGCCCACGGCCAGCATCGCCAACCCGTTCGGCGTGAGAAACACCTCGTAAGACGTTGATATATTGGTCATCGTCGTCAGCCCGAGGAACAGCGCGAAGATCATGTGGCCGATGAAGAACCAGAACAGGAAGACCACGATGATGATCGCGCAGATCGACGGCAATTGCCGCCGGCCCTGCTGCAAGATCACCCCGAAGACGCCGCCCAAGTCGAGCGGTTCATCCGCTTGCAGGCGGCGGGACACTTCGTAAAGCCCCACCGCCGCGAAGGGGCCGATC
>CAZNMV010000354.1:0-3672 GCA_964573835.1 uncultured Aestuariivita sp.
GGCGATGAGCCAGCCGGTTTCCTCGTACACTTCGCGGTGCAGCGCGACGATCGGAGCCTCGCCCGGATCGATGCCACCTCCGGGCAGCTGGACATCGGGTTCCGGCATCATTTGCACCGTCAAAAGCAGCGCGCCGTCGCGCGGCAGCAGCGCATAGATGCCCGGCCTGCGGACATAGCGGCGGCCGGCTTGCGGGGGTTCGCCGAAGCGGCGGATCATGATCAGGCCCTTTTCAGTCTGCTTGCTGCCCTTATATAGGCGCGATATGCCACGCCAAGGCACGCAAGGACATTCCATGACACTCGGCACCCAGATCGCGTGGGACGACACCGTCCTGCCCTTCCAGCTTGACGCCTCGGACATCCGCGGGCGCGTCGCGCGGCTTGACGGGGTGCTGTCTGGCATCCTGCGCCAGCACGACTATCCCCCGCAGATCGAGGCGCTCATCGCCGAGATGACGCTGCTGACCGCGATGATCGGTCAGACGGTCAAGCTGCGCTGGAAGCTGTCGCTGCAGGTCCAGTCCAATGGCGCCGCAGTGCGCACCATCGCCACCGATTACTACGCGCCCGAGCAAGAGGGCCAGCCCGCCCGCATCCGCGCCTGGGCGAATTTCGATGCCGAGAAACTGAAGAAGGGCAATGCCTTCGACCAGGTGGGCGACGGGTACTTCGCCATCCTGATCGATCAGGGCCCCGGTTCGACGCCCTATCAGGGGATCACACCGCTGACCGGCGGGTCGCTTTCGGCCTGTGCGGAATCCTATTTCGCGCAATCCGAACAGCTGCCGACGCGGTTCCGGCTGAGCTTTGGCCTGTCCACCGAACCGGGTGTGCCCGCCCATTGGCGCGCCGGCGGCGTGATGCTGCAGCACATGCCGAAGGCATCGCCCTTCGTCGCGTCGGGTGCGGGCGAAGACGGGCTGCTGCGCGCGTCCGATCTGGTTTCCGGCGACGAGGGCGAGAACTGGAATCGCGCCAATATCCTTCTCGACACGGCGGATGACCTCGAACTGGTCGGCCCCACGGTCACGCCCACCGACCTGCTGGTTCGTCTCTTCCACGAAGAGACGCCGCGCGTGTTCGATGCGCAGGCGGTGCGCTTCGGCTGCACCTGCTCGGAGGACCGCGTGCGCCAAAGCCTGTCGATCTATTCCGCCCGCGACATCGGCCGGATGACGACGGACGAAGGGATCGTCACTGCCGATTGCCAGTTCTGCGGCGCACATTACCGGCTTGATCCCGCAACGCTGGGCTTCGATGCGGCCCGGCCCCCCGGCGACGGGCATGACGGCTGACGTCGAATCCCGGCTGCGCGCGGCGCTGGCCCTCGCGGGCTATGATTCGTCGGACTTCGATCTGAACCCCGGCACGGTTCTGCCGGAAGGACGCATCCTGCGGCCCGCGGGTGTGCTGGTCGCGGTCACGGTCTTCGGGGGGGCTGCGTCGGTTCTGCTGACCAAGCGGTCTTCGATGCTGCGGCATCATCCGGGGCAGATCGCCTTTCCCGGCGGCAAGCAGGATCCCGGCGACCCTACCGTGATCGACGCCGCCCTGCGCGAGGCCGAGGAGGAAATCGGCCTGCCCCGCGGCGGCGTCCGCGTTCTGGGCACGCTGCCCGCGCATGAAACGGTGACGGGGTTCACGGTGACGCCGGTCGTGGCGCTTGTCGACGCGCCCTTCGCCGCCCGCCCCGAACCGGGCGAGGTGGACGAGGTGTTTGCCGTTCCGCTGGGCCATGTCACCGATCCCGCGCAGTTCCGTGTCGAGGCGCGGCTCTGGCGGGGGCAGCGGCGGCATTACTTCACCGTGCCTTACGGCCCCTATTACATCTGGGGCGCGACCGCGCGTATCCTGCGCGGGCTGGCGGCACGGATGAACGGATGACACGGCTGACCGCAGACTGGCTGAGCCGCCCGCAGACGCAGGCGGTGATGCGGGCCCTGACAGCGGACGGCGCGCAGGCGCTGTTCGTCGGCGGCTGCGTGCGCAACGCGCTTCTGGGGGCAAAGGTCGACGACATCGACATCGCGACCGACGCGCATCCCGACCGTGTGATGCGTCTGGCAGCGGCCGCCGGGCTGCGCGCCGTGCCCACGGGCATCGACCACGGCACCGTGACGGTGATCGCCGACGGGATCCCGCACGAGGTGACGACCTTCCGGCGCGATGTGGAAACCGACGGGCGGCGCGCCGTCGTCGCCTTTTCCGACCGGATGGAGGAAGACGCGGCAAGGCGTGATTTCACCATGAACGCGCTTTACGCCACGCCCGAGGGGGATCTGATCGACCCTGTGGGTGGCCTGCCCGATCTGGCCACACGGCGGGTGCGGTTCATCGGCGATGCCCATGCGCGGCTGGCCGAAGATCACCTGCGCGCGCTGCGGTTCTTCCGGTTTCACGCCTGGTATGGCGATGCGGCTGCGGGAATGGATGCCGATGCGCTGGCCGCCATTGCCGCGCATCTGGACGGCCTGTCGATCCTGTCGCGCGAACGCGTCGGGGCCGAGGTGATCAAGCTTCTCGCCGCGCCCGACCCGGCCCCGGCCATGGCGGCACTGCGGCAGACCGGCGTGCTGGGGGCGGTCCTGCCCGGCACGGATGACCGCGCGCTGGGCCCGCTGGTGCATCTGGCCGATGAGGCCGGTTTGCCCGCCGATCCCATCCTGCGGCTGGCCGCGCTGGGCGGCGATTTCACCGATGCGCTGCGGCTGTCGCGGGATCAAGCGCGGCGACTGCAGCTTTTGCGGCACTGGGCGGAAGGGACGGCGCAGGCGGGCGAACTGGGCTATCGGCTTGGGGTTCAGGATGGGATTGCCGCAATCGTGCTGCGCGCCGCGCTGATGGAAATGCCGCCCGACCCCGACGCCGACCGGAACATCCGGGAAGGGGCAGAGCAGGTCCTGCCCCTGGCCGCCGCCGACCTGATGCCGCGCTGGCAGGGGGCGGCGCTGGGCGCCACGCTGCGACGGCTGGAACAGGACTGGATCGCATCTGGCTTCACGCTGACGCGCGACGCCCTTCTGGCCCGCGCCGATGCGCCAGAAAGGGGATGACAGAAGTGGCAAACTGCCCTAGTCCTGAAAGCCTCGCACGACGGGGGGATGCAGATGTATTTCGGGCTCTGGTTCAGCTGACCGCCAGTCCCTGTCCCGGATGAAGGGACGGCGACGGCGCTGTCCCTTTCGCACATCTGCCCTATTTCGCTCGTCAGGAGCTTCCGTCATGTTCCGGTTTTTTGAAAACCTTGTCGATCCTTACTGCGCCTATCCGGAAAAGGACACGCCGCCGACGCGGCTCTGGCCTTTCCTGCGCGATTATTCGCAGCCGTTCCGCCGCGTCTTTGTCTGGACGGGGGTTCTGTCGGTCATCGTTGCGGCGATCGAGGTCTTTCTCATCTACTACATGGGCCGGCTCGTCGATCTTCTGGGGGGCTCGCCCGGTGAATTCTGGGGTGCCCACGGCACCGAACTGATCCTTGTGGCGCTGTTCATCCTGTTCCTGCGGCCGGTGATTCAGGTCAGCCAGGTGCTGCTTCTGAACAACGCGGTGCTGCCGAATTTCGGAACGCTGATCCGCTGGCGCGCGCACAAGCATGTGCTGCGCCAGTCGGTCGGCTGGTTCGAGAACGATTTCGCCGGGCGCATCGCCAACCGGATCATGCAGACGCCCC
>CAZNMV010000355.1:0-3667 GCA_964573835.1 uncultured Aestuariivita sp.
CGATCCGCCCGAAGCGCGCCAGGACCGCCTCCACGGCCCGGTCCGCATCGGCTGGATCGGAGGCATCGGCCAGGATTGCCAGAACACGTGTTTCCCCGAACTCCGCTGCCAGCGCCCCGCGCGCGGCGTCAAGCGCCGCGCCGTCCCGCGCCGCCGTGATCGCCACATCATGCCCCGCCGCCAGAAGCGCCCGGGCCAGACTTTGCCCGATCCCGCGGCTGCCGCCGGTTATGAGGGCCGCGCGCGCCATCAATGCTTCTTGAACAGCCAGTGCTGACCCGGGAATTGGTCATCGATCCCCATCGCCCGCAGCGCGTGCCAATAGGTCGCCGCGTTGATCGGGATGACAGGCTTGCCCAGTTCGGCCTCCATCTCGGCCGACAGACGCACCATGGACATGTTCGTGCCGACCTGGACCCAGGCGTCGATATCGTCGCGGTCGAGCGCGCGCAGATGGCCGCGCAGATCGTCTTCCTGCACATGCGCGATGTTCACGGGCGACGTGCAGCGCAGTCCCTTGAATTCGACCACGTCAAAGCCGCAATCGCTGAAGAACCGCGTGACTTCCCGGTCCGACACCGGCTGATAGGGGGAAATGACGGCAATCCGCTTCGCGCCCGTCAGGTTGAGCGCCGCCTCGCAGGCGAAGGACCCGCAGGAGACGCCCACACCGGCATATTCGGCCAATTCGTGCATCCGCTTTTCGGACGCCGCGCGGCCGTCCCAGAACATCAGCGCGGACATCCCCATGATCAGGTAATCCGGCTTGCAGGTCATGCAGCGGTCGACGCAGTCGTTCAGCGTCGCGCCGATGGCTTCGACCAGCGCCACGAAGTCCGCGTCGTTGTGCACCGGCATGTCGGGGACATAAATGCGCCCGAAATGATTGGTCACGCCGGGCACGCGCATGCCGTCCATGTCGGGCTGGACGATCGTGTTGGTCGATGGTGCGACGACCGCGAACTTGCAGCGCCAGCCAAGTGCGTCAGGCATGATCCCCTCCTGTCCGGTTGCGGCCTGCGGTCTCTTCCAGATAGGCGATGGCCCCGTCGGTCGAGGTCAGGTCGGCGTATTTCGCGCTCATGTCATAGAGGTTGGCGCGGTGCGGTTCTTCGGCGCGGTCGCCCACGGCATCCTCGACCACCAGCGTGACGAAGCCGTGCGAGATGGCGTCGATGCAGGTGGCGCGCACGCAGCCTGATGTGGTGACGCCCGTCAGCAGCAGCGTATCCACCTTCAGCCAGTTCAGCGTGGCGGCAAGCGTCGTGCCGAAAAACGCGCTCGGGTATTGCTTGGTGAAGACGATGTCCTGCTCGGTGTAGCTCAGCGGCGGGGCCAGTTTCTGGGTCTCGCGCCCCGCGTCGAAGCACGACAGCGCCGGAACCTTGGCGTAGAACGCGCCGCCATCGGCGCCGCCGGGCTGGTATTTCACTTCCGTGAACAGCGTGGGCACGCCCAGCGCGCGGGCCACCGGCGCGATCCGGGCGGCGTTCTCGATCGCGACGCGGCAGCCTTCGCCGCCGTAAAGCGGCGCCTGCGGATCGAAATAGGCCTGCGCGAAGTCGACGAACAGGACGGCAGGGCGCGCGCCCCGCGCCTGCGCCGTGTGATACCCTGCCTTGGCGTAATTCTCGTCCAGCGTGTCAGACATCTTGCCGCCCTCGCGCGATTGATTTCGAAACCCGGGTATGTGGCCGGTTGCGGGCCAAGTCGTCAGATCACCCCCGCCGCCTGCAATTCGGCCTGCCGTTCGGGACTGAGCCCGAGGACCTCGCCATAGACATAGGCGTTGTGCTCGCCCAGCGCGGGGCCCACATGGCGCACTTTGCCGGGCGTGTCCGACAGGCGGGGCGCCACGTTCTGCATGGTGATCGGGCCGAAATCGGGATGATCGACCTTGATCAGCGCCTCGCGTGCCTTGAAATGTTCGTCGGCCATCATGTCCTCGGCCTTGTAGATCAGACCGCAGGGCACCCCGTGTTCGTTCATCAGGGCTTCCAGCTCGGCCAGGGGGATGGTCCGGGTCCAGTCGTTGATCAGATCGTCCAGCTCCTGCTGGTGTCCGCCGCGCGCGCCATGGGTGGCATAGCGCGGGTCCTCGGCCAGATCGGGGCGGCCCATCGCCTGCGCAAGGCGCTTGAAGACCGTGTCCTGATTGGCCGCGATCAGCAGCAGCTTGCCATCCGCCGTATCAAAGACATTCGACGGCGACACATTGGGCAGGATCGCGCCAGTGCGTTCGCGCACATAGCCCGCGACGTCGTATTCGGTGACAAGGCTTTCCATCATGTTCAGCACGGCCTCGTAGATCGCGCTGTCGACGATCTGGCCGCGCCCGGTGCGTTCGCGCGCATGGATCGCGAACATCGCCCCCATGCAGGCATGCACCGCCGCGAGTTCGTCGCCGATGGAAATGCCCATCCGCGACGGCTGGGTCGACGGGTCGCCCACGACATAGCGCAGACCGCCCATCGCCTCGCCGATGGCACCATAGCCCGCGCGCGACGAATAGGGACCCGTCTGGCCGAAGCCTGTCACCCGCACCATGACGAGGCGCGGGTTGATCTCGGACAATTGCTCATAGCCGAGGTTCCAGCGCTCCATCGTGCCGGGGCGGAAATTCTCGATCAGGATATCGGCGTTCTTGACCAGATCGCGGACGATCTGCTGGCCCTCCTCGGTGCGCAGGTCGAGCGTCACCGACTTCTTGTTGCGGGCGACCACCGGCCACCAGAGCGACTTGCCATGCGGCTTTTCCCGGCCCCACTGGCGCATCGGATCGCCGATGCCCGGCGCCTCGATCTTGATCACCTCGGCCCCGAAATCCGCCAGCAACTGGCCGCAGAACGGCCCCGCCAACAATTGTCCCATCTCGATCACGCGCAGGTCCGTCAAAGGCCCCTGCCGATCCGAAGATCCCGCCATTCTCCGCCAAGCTCCCTTATTGACGTTATGCGAATCGCCAGTATTTGGTATACGAAGTTAGGAGGGAGATTGAGAATGGCCAGCGATTTTTTGGAAATCATCGAAGTCTCGCCCCGTGACGGTATACAAAATGAACAAATTCTGCTCAGCACCGACCAGAAGCTCGGACTGATTGGTCGCGCCATCGGGGCCGGGCTTGGCCGGCTTGAAGTCACCAGTTTCGTGAACCCCGCCCGGGTGCCGCAGATGGCCGATGCCGATGCGGTCTGTGCCGGGCTTAAGCGCGGGGCCGCGCGTCACATCGGGCTCACGCTGAACGCGCGCGGCTTCGAACGCGCGGTGGCCGCGGGCCTTGACGAGGCGAACTTCGTCGTGGTCGCCTCCGAGACCTTCAACCGGCGCAACCAGGGTGTGGGCACCTTCGACAGCATCGCGGCGCTTGCCGGGCTGAAGGCCGGCGCGCCGCAGTCGATCGCGCTGGGCGTCACGATCGGGGCGGCCTTCGGCTGCCCCTTCGAAGGCGAGGTCCCCGTCGCGCGCCTGATGGAGGTCGTCGAGGGCGTGATGGCGCAGGACCCGGCAGAACTCGCGCTGGCCGACACAATCGGCGTTGCCACCCCGCGCGACATCACCGAACGCGTCGCCGCGGTGCGCGCGGCCTTCCCGGACGTGCCCCTGCGGTTGCACCTGCACAACACCCGCAACACCGGCATCGCCAATGCCTGGGCCGGGATCGAGGCGG
>CAZNMV010000356.1:0-3628 GCA_964573835.1 uncultured Aestuariivita sp.
CGAGGCCGTCGAGGTGACCGGCTGGCTGGGCGGGTACAATTTCCAATGGGCCTGGTCCTCGGGCGTGGCCGCGGGCCAGGCCATCGCCGCGCGGACGGCAGGCTGATCAGGCGGCGACACCGTCCAGCGGCGTGGTCCCAAGACCGGTAAGCCCGGTCTGCGCCATGGCAATCGACAGCTCGCTGGTCAGCACATCCCAGAGCCGGTTCAGTCCCTCTTCGCCACCTGCCGCGATGGCGAATTGCAGGACCCGGCCGAAGAAGGCGAATTGCGCGCCCTGGACAAAGGCCTTCAGCACGTCCTCGCCCGAGCGAAGCCCGCTGTCGAAGAAGAGCGGGTAGTCTTCGCCCACGGCATCCCGGATGCGGCGCAACGCCAGGATCGGCGCGGGCGCGCTTTCCAGCTGCCGCGCGCCGTGGCTGGAAACCTGGATCGCATCGACGCCCTCGGCCTTCAGGGCAACCGCGTCCTCGGCGTCCAGCACGCCCTTGACCACCAGCCTGCCTTTCCATGTCTCGCGCAGGCGCTTCAACGTGTCCCAGTCCGCCTTGGCCCGGCTTTCGGAGCGGTCGAAGGTGAACCCCGGCATCTGGAAATTGGCCATCTCGGGACGACCGGCGGCCAGTGTCGCGAGCGACCAGCGCGGGTGCAGCGCGAAATCAAGGAACTGCCGTGGTCCGATCCTGAAGGGCATGGTGAAGCCGTGGCGCAACTCGCGCGGACGGCGGCCCACTTCCGGCACGTCGACGGTCAGAACCAGAACGTCGAACCCGGCGGACGCGGCTCTGTCGACCAGCCTGAAGGAGCCGGAGCCGTCGCCGCTGAAGTAAAGCTGGAACCAGGCGTGGCCCTGGGCCACCTCCAGAAGACGCTCCATCGGGGTCGAAGCGACGGTGGAAATCCCAAGCGGCACCCGGTGTTTGGCGGCAAGCCGCGCCAGCACCAGGTCCGCGCCGGGGCCCGAGTGGTTGCCCATGCCCATGGGCGCGATGCCGAACGGACGGCCCGCCGTCTGATCGAAAAGCGGCACCTCCAGCGCACGCTGGCTGACGTCGCGGAGGATGCGGGGGCGCAGCGTGATCGCGTCCAGCGCGTCGCGGTTGCGGCGAAGCCCCGCCTCGCCGCCCGCTGCGCCGTCGATATAGTCGAAGACCATCCACGGCAGCCGCCGCCGGGCCAGCCGCCGCGCATCCTCGCTGGAGTGAATATGCGCGGCGCGGCCCATGGATCAGGCCTGGACGGCTTTCATGAAGCGGTCCTTGATGACGACAGGGTCCATGGTGATGACCGGCATCTTGGCGTTGCCGCTTTCGCACTTGACGATCATGACGGTCATCTTGCCCTCGGCCAGCGCCTTCTCCAGTGCGGCCCCGGTATCGACATCCATCACCTCAATGACGTTCTCGCAGCCCGCCGCGCGCGCCATGCCGGCCAGCGAGGTCTTCTTGCCCGTATAGGTCGGCTGGTCGCCGGTCGAGCCGTAGGAGCCGTTGTCGATGATCATCAGGATGTAATTGTCGGCCACGTTGTTGGCGATGGTCGGCAGGGTGCCGAGATTCGTCAGGACGGAGCCGTCGCCGTCGATGACGATCACGGGCTTGGGCTGCGCCAGCGCAAGACCCAGACCGATGGACGAGGCCAGCCCCATCGTGCCCAGCATGTAGAAATTCGTGGGCTGGTCGTCGATGGCGTGCAGTTCCTGGCTGGGAATGCCGATGTTGCAGATGACAAGGTGGTCGCGGAGGATCGGGGCGATTTCCTTCAGGATTTCAGAACGGATCATTGGTCGCCGTAGCCTCCCCAGAAATTCGCATCGGTCAGGATGGCGACCGGCTTGTTGCACATGAAGGTGTATTTCAGAATGTTATCAAGCTCCTCGACGTCCTTCTTCCAGTGGAAGTGGTATGTGGGGATGTTCAGTTGGGCGAGCAGCGCCTTGGTGTGCACCGCCATCTCGACCTGGCAGGCCACCGGCTCGCGCAATTCGCCCCGGTAGGAGATGATCATCGGCAGCGGCATCCGATAGTACTGGATCAGCGTCGCCAGCGTGTTGATCGTGACCCCGATGGCGGTGTTCTGCATGATGATCGCGGGACGCTTGCCCCCCATCCAGGCACCGGCGCACAGACCCATGCCTTCGTCTTCCTTGTTCGAGGGGATGTGAAAGATGTCCGGGTGCCGGTCGATCTCGTCGATCACGCCGGCCAGCTGCTTGCAGGGCACCGTGGTGACGAACGAGATATCGTTCGCCACAAGGTCGCCCACTATCCTTTTGTCAATACTCATCTATTTCCGTTTTCCTGTCTTACCCGACGATCCGGGCGGTTATCTTGATCGGGATCAGTCCCGAGTCCGTTGCACGTGCACAGCGCAGGACGCATGGCGCACGACCCGCGCCGCCGTGGAGCCCAGGAAGTAGTCACGCAAACCTGGCCGGTGCGAGCCGATGACGATGCAATCGACGCCCTGTTCGTCGGCATAGTCGATGATGGTGCGGGCGCTGTGACCCGCCAGGATAACCGGCTGGATGCCCTCTATCCCGGCGGTCTTTTCCTCCAGCTTCTGGCGCGCCAGATCGAAGCCGGCCTGGATGATCTCCTCATCCAGATAGGCCTTGACCGAACTCTGTGGGGCTTCGTGAACGTGAAGCGCGATGATCTCGCCGCCTTCGGCGCGAAGCGCCCGGGCGATTTCCAGCGTTTCGGGGGAAATCCCGTGGTCGAGTGCCATGGGCACGAGGATCTTTCTATACATCTTGTCTTTCCATCATTCCCATGGCCGCAGCAGGATCTTCGGCACAGCGACGCGCGCCGCACGCAGATCGGCGAACGTCTCGGCGCCCTCGTCGAGCCGACGCTGTTCGGTCCAGTCAAGAGCACCCAGACGCCCGTCGAAAATCGCCTGAGCCGTGTCTCGGAAGTCCTTGGCATCATAAGCATAAGTGCCGATGAAAGTGATCTCCTGCAGGGTCATTCGGCGCACGTCGAGACCGCCCGTATCCTCGCCCAGACCGATATGAGCGATCACGCCCCCTGGTTCTGCATGGGCCGAGGCGATGGCGCGCGTCACAGCATAGCCCACGGCATCGACAACAAGCGGATAAAACCCATCGGCCTGCGCCACCGTCCGCTCGCCGCAATGATCGGCCAGAAAGGCGCGGCGGGCGTCGTGGGTCTCGGCGATGGTGATGTCCCCGACCCCCATCGCGCGGAGCGCCAAGGCCGAGGCCAGCCCGATCGCCCCGCCGCCCAGAACCAGCGCGCGAGGCGTGACCGCAGGATGCAATGCCGCCAGTCCGAGGCGGCTGGCGTGCCAGGCCACGGCAAGCGGTTCGGCCAGCGCGGCCTTGGTGAGCGGCACGTCGTCAGGCACGCTGACGAGATTGATCTCGGGCATCGAGATATACTGCGCGAAGGCACCCTCGCGCGGCGGCATCGAGATGATCTGGCGCGTCGGGCACAGGTTCTCGCGCTTCGCAAGACAGGCCGGACAGGTGCCGCAGGTCACCAGCGGATTGACCGTCACGCGATCACCATCCCTCGGGCCGCCCACGATCACACCCGCTGCCTCGTGCCCCAGGATCAGCGGAGCCGGGCGGCGATTGTCATGGCCCAGGTAGGCATGCATG
>CAZNMV010000357.1:0-3627 GCA_964573835.1 uncultured Aestuariivita sp.
GTGGTGCGGGCTTCCTCCTCCGCGGCTCCGTCAGCCGCGGAGCCGAGCGCGGCGCAGCGCGCGTCGCCCGGCTCCAGCGCGCGGGTGCGCTGCGTCAGGCGGCCTTCTGCGGCCCAGGTGGCGATCTGGGGGTCGGGGTCGGGGGTGAAGACGGTCAGATGCGCTTCGGTCTTCATCAGAAGCCGCAGCTTGGCGAGTGCCGCCTCGCCCCCGCCCGAGACGACGATGCGGCGGCCCGCGACGGCAAGGAAGATCGGGAAATGCTGCATGGTCCACCTGCGCCTCTCTGTTTGACTTACGCCGCAACATAGGAAATATTCCCCCCAAATCGCCATATGGTGGATCAAATAAGGAAGATTGTTCTTCTAGATCGACCATCCAAGGCGAACGGACCATGAAACGGAGGGTATCGCGGATGGCTGTGCGTCTGGACCAGACAGATCGGAAAATTCTGGCCGAGTTGCAGCGCGACGCCGGCCAGTCGCTGGACGAGATCGCCAAGGCGGTGGGGTCGTCCAAGACCCCGGTCTGGAACCGGATCCGCAAGCTGCGCGAGGCGGGCGTGATCGGCCAGCAGACCGTGATCCTCGACCCCGAGGCGCTGGGGTTCGAGGCGTGTTTCTTCGTGCTGATCCGCACGTCGGAGCACGAGGCGGACTGGCAGGCGCGGTTTCTTGACACGCTGCGGAAACGCCCCGAAGTGCAGGAGGCGCACCGGCTGGCGGGCGAGATCGACTATATCCTGAAGGTCCGCGTGAAGAACGCGCGCGCCTATGACGCCTTCTATCAGGCGCTGATCTCAGAGGTGCGCATCTACAACGTGACGGCGCTGCTTTCGATGGAAGAGATCAAGTCGACGACGATGCTGCCGATCGGGGCGTGAGGGCGGTCTTTCAACCTGCGGCGCAGAGCGCCGCGATGATGGGCGAGAAATCGGCGGATGTCAGGCTTGCGCCCCCCACCAACGCGCCGTCCACGTCGCGGGCGGCGAAGATCGCGGCGGCATTGGCGGGCTTGACCGACCCGCCGTAAAGGATGCGCGTGGCCTGCGCCATGTCGCGCCCGAAGCGGGCGGAAAGTTCGGCGCGGATATGGGCGTGAACCTCGCCGATCTGGGCCGGGTCGGGGGTCAGGCCCGACCCGATGGCCCAGACCGGTTCATAGGCGATGACGATGGGATGATCGCGCGCCTCGTCCGGGAGCGACAGGGCAAGCTGCGCCGACAGGATGCCGAGCGTGTCGCCCGCGTCGCGCTGCGCCAGCGTTTCGCCCAGGCAGATGACGGGAAGAAGCCCCGCTTCCAGCGCCGCACGCGCCTTGGCCCGGATCGCGGCGTCGGTTTCGCCATGATCGGCGCGGCGTTCGGAATGGCCCAGGATGACGGCGGTCGCGCCCGCATCGCGCAGCATGCAGGCCGAGATGTCACCGGTATGCGCGCCCGAGGCCCCCGCATGGCAATCCTGCGCGCCGATGGCGACGCTGCTGCCGAGGGTCAGGTCCGCGGCGCGGTGGATCAGCGTTGCGGGCGGGCAGATCAGGATGTCGCAGGCGGGGTCGGGATGGGCGGCGGACAGCTCCGCGATTTCGGTCAGGCTGTCGGCCAGCCCATGCATCTTCCAGTTGCCTGCCGCCAGTCTGCGTCGCATGCCCTGCCTTTCGGTTGCATCCCGACGGTCCTAGCAAACCCGGCCGGGGGGCACAATCGCGGCCCCGTCAGCGGACCTGGCAGAAGATCTGAAATCCGGGGTCCGATGGGGGCAAAGCGGGACGGTTGAAGGCGCACCGCGTAACATGGCGCTGCCTTGCCGAACGGCAGGTCAGGCGCCGGGTGACGGCCTTCGCTCAGCGCGGGGTGCGGTTGCGCGGGCGCTTGTCGTCGACCCGCACCGGGATCGGCTTCAGGTCGGGCGTCATGCGGCGCGGTGCGAGGACCAGAACCAGCGCCAGCGCCGCCACTGCGAGAAGAAGAAAGGCCATGCTCTACCCCCTTGCCTGTTCCGCCCGCTCGGCGGCCAGGTCTTCCACATCCTTGAACTTGATCGATTCGCCGCAGCCGCAGGCATCGGCGACATTGGGATTGTTGAACCGGAACCCCGATTCCAGCAAGCTCGTGTGATAATCTATCTCGGTCCCGAAGAGGAACATCTGCGCCATGGGCGCGATCATCACGCGGGCGCCGTCCTGTTCCACCACCTCGTCCATCGGATCGACTGTGTCGGCGAAGGCCATGGTGTATTCCATTCCCGCACAGCCGCCCTTCTTGACGCCGATGCGCAGGCCCTGATGGCCGTCGCGCGCCATCAGCTTCGCGATCTGGGCGACCGCGCGCGGCGTGAGAGAAACTGCCTGCTTTCCTGGAATGCCGAACATCTGGTCGGGGCCTCCTTTGCAGTGAACTTAAGGCGGCTTGGGCCCCGGCTCAAGGGGCTTGTCCGAAGAACGCCGACTTGGGCCCTGTCGCGGCAGGATCCTGTCGCCATGGCAGCGATTCGCGTGGTGCTTGCGGCGCGCCCGGCGAAGCGGCGTTACATGAAGCCCAGTTCGAGCCGCGCCTCGTCGGACATCATGTCCATGCCCCAGGGAGGCTCCCATGTCAGGGCGACGTCGACCTGCTTGATCCCCGGCACGGCATTGACCGCATCGGCCACCCAGCCCGGCATTTCGCCCGCGACGGGGCAGCCCGGCGCGGTCAGCGTCATGGCGATCTTCACCGCGTTCTCGGCATCGATGTCGATGGTATAGACCAGACCGAGTTCGAAGATGTTGACCGGGATTTCCGGGTCATAGACGGTGCGACATGCCTCGACCACCGCGTCGTAGAGCGGGTGATCGGTCGTCGACGGTGCGATCAGCGGCGCACCTTCGAGAGGTTCCGGGGACTGGTTCATCGGGGCCTCGTGTCTTTCCTGACAGAACATATAGGGAAATGCGGCGACAAGGTCCAGTGGGGCCGGGCTTGGCAATCCCGCCGGAATGGCGCAGAACCGGGTGCCACCCGGGATGCGCGCCAATGACAGCCGAGATCAGTTACGAGCTTCACGCCACCGACGGACGCGCGCGCACAGGGGTGCTGCGCACGCCGCGCGGCGATATCCGCACACCCGCCTTCATGCCGGTGGGCACTGCCGCGACGGTCAAGGCGATGCTGCCGGAAAGCGTGCGCGCGACCGGGGCCGACATCCTGCTGGGCAACACCTATCACCTGATGCTGCGCCCAACGGCGGAACGGATCGCGGCGCTGGGGGGGCTGCACCGCTTCATGAACTGGGACAGGCCCATCCTCACCGATTCGGGCGGCTTCCAGGTGATGAGCCTGTCTTCGCTGCGCAAGCTGAGCGAGGAGGGCGTGACCTTCCGGTCGCATATCGACGGCTCGAAACATGTTCTCAGCCCCGAACGGTCGATGGAGATCCAGCGCCTTCTGGGATCGGACATCGTGATGTGTTTCGACGAATGCCCGGCACTTCCGGCCGACCGCGACCGCATCGCCGCGTCGATGCGGCTGTCGATGCGGTGGGCGGCGCGGTCGAAGGAAGCCTTCGGTGACAGGCCCGGTCATGCGCTCTTCGGCATCCAGCAGGGCGGGCTGGAAGAAGACCTGCGCCGCGAAAGCGCCGAGGCGCTGCG
>CAZNMV010000358.1:0-3623 GCA_964573835.1 uncultured Aestuariivita sp.
TCTGGGCCCCCGGCGCCCTCGACTACAAGAAGCTCGGCGACACCATCGTCGCCGAGTGGGACCGTGGGGGCGCCGGCGGCGCGGGCCCCCACCACAGAGCCCCCCCGCAACCGGGTGGACGCCGCGCGTGCATCAGAACTGGCCGGAGAGGCGCTGGGCAAGGCCGATGCGGACCTCGTGCGCGCGCAGACGGGCTTCGCCATCGGCGGGGTTGCGCCGCTGGGGCACCTGACACCGATCCGCGCCTTCTTCGATCCGCGTCTGCTGGATTTCCCGGTGGTCTGGGCGGCGGCGGGCACGCCGTACCATGTCTTCCCCGCCGAACCGCAGGTTCTGGCGCAGGCCTGCGGCGCGCAAGTGGCTGATTTCACCGGGTGAACCGGACCAATGTAAAAAACTTTCACATCACCCCTTGAAGTTGCGCGGGACCGCGCCGATCTGGTGTAATGTGAAAAGGCTTCACATACCTGACATCCTGACCCGGAGACATCACGATGACCACCTTCGCCCCCACGGCCCCGTCCCCCCGCCGCGAAAGCTGGCTCGCCCGCAGCGAGGCCTGGCTCGACAGCAAGGGCAAGGGCGCCTGGATCGCCGCCATGGTGATCGGCTTCATCTTCTTCTGGCCTGTGGGCCTTGCCCTTCTTGCCTACATGATCTGGAGCAAACGCATGTTCAACGGAAGCTGTGCCGCAAAGACGCGCTGGTCCTCGCACGGGATGCGCGCGATGACGCCCACCGGCAACCGCGCCTTCGACGCCTACAAGGAAGAGACCCTGCGCCGTCTCGAACGCGAACAGACGGACTTCGAGGCCTTCCTCGAGCGGCTGCGCGAAGCCAAGGACAAGTCCGAGTTCGACCAGTTCATGGACGAACGCGCCCGCAAGACCGCCGAAGCCGACGACGACGCGGATGACGACACGCCGCGCCGCGCCTGATACCGACCCGGCGCGCGCCCTGCACCAGCGGGGCGCGCGCGCCTTCATCCCCGGATACCGCTGCATGTTCCACCTGCCCGACCCCGACACCCAGGCCCATTTCTACGAAGCCGTTCCGACCAAGCGCCTGCTGGCCTGGGTCGTCGACACGGTTCTGATCGTCCTGGCCTGTGTCGCCGTTCTGCCCTTCACCGCCTTCACCGGCATCTTCTTCTTTCCGCTCCTGATCCTGACGATCGGCTTCGCCTATCGCGTGGTGACGATCGCGGCGGGGTCGGCAACCTGGGGCATGCGGCTTCTCGCGATCGAATTCCGCACCGCGAAAGGGGAACGCTTCGATCTGGGCACCGCCTTCGCGCACACGCTGGGCTATTCGATCTCGGTCGCGATCCCGGTGCTGCAGGTGATCTCGGTCGTGCTGATGCTGACGACGGCACGCCGTCAGGGGCTGACGGACCATGTGCTCGGCACGGTGGCACTCAACCGCCGTGCCGTCTGAAAGAGGCTTGGCGCGCCGTCAGACGGTTGTTACATTGCCCTCAGTCCTGTCCCGTGAGACCCGATGCGCCACACGCTGCCGATAGCGCCGCAGTTCTACGTGACCGCCCCGCAACCCTGCCCTTATCTCGAGGGCAGGATGGAGCGGAAGCTGTTCACTGCCCTTCAGGGCGAGAATGCCGAACGGCTGAACGATTCCCTGTCGCAGCAAGGCTTCCGGCGGTCGCAGAACGTGCTGTACCGCCCATCCTGCGCCGATTGTTCGGCCTGCCTTTCGGCGCGGATCGATGTCTCGGCCTTCCAACCCACGAAGGGGCAGCGCCGCACGCTGAAGCGCAACGCGCATCTGGTGCGCCGCGCCACCTCGCCCTGGGCGAGCGAAGACCAGTATGACCTCTTTCGCCGCTACCTCGATGCGCGCCACGCGCAGGGTGGCATGGCCGACATGGACGTCTTCGAATTCGCCGCGATGATCGAGGAAACCCCGATCCGGTCGCGCGTTGTCGAGTATACCGACGGCGAGACCGGCGCGCTGACAGCCGTCAGCCTGACCGACATCCTGGGCGACGGGCTGAGCATGGTCTATTCCTTCTATGCCCCCGACCTGCCACAGCAGGGCCTTGGCACCTACATGATCCTCGACCATGTCGAGATCGCGCGCGAGAACAACCTGCCTTATGTCTATCTGGGCTACTGGGTGCCGGGCAGCCGCAAGATGGGCTACAAGGCGAACTTCTCGGGGCTCGAGGTCTATGCCGGGGGCGAATGGCGGCCGATGAAGAACCCCGCCGACTTCGGAGCAAACCGGCACCCGCTGTCGACCGATCCCATCGCCGAACAGGTCGCCAACATCCAGCTTCCCGACCGCGTCCCCCCCGGCCGGGGCTGACCGGTCGCCGTCATGCGCAAAGGGCCCCGGAAACCGGGGCCCTTCGTCGTTGCGGGATGACCGCGCCGCTCAGTTCGGCATGAGATCGGGCACGATGGTCACGATGCCGGGGAAGAACCACAGGATCGCAAGGCCCAGGATCTGGATCAGCACGAAGGGTACGATGCCGCGATAGATGTGGCCCGTGGTAATGCCCGCCGGGGCCACCCCCTTGAGGTAGAACAGCGCGAAGCCGAAGGGCGGCGTCAGGAACGAGGTCTGCAGGTTCACCGCGATCATGATCGTCACCCATTTGGGATCGAAGCTGCCGCCATAGATGACGGGGCCGACGATGGGGATGACGATGTAGATGATCTCGAGGAAATCCAGCACGAAGCCCAGGATGAACAGCACGAGCATCACGATCAGGAAGACCTGGAATTCGTTGTCATAGCTCTTCAGGAATTGCTGGATGTGGTGTTCGCCCCCGAAGGAGATGAGCACCAGGTTCAGCAGCTGCGACCCGATCAGGATGGTGAAGACCATCGAGGTGACCTTGGCGGTCTCGCGCACGACCGGGCTCAGCACGCCGTTGCTGAACAGCACCCAGCACCCGAAAAGCAGCCCGAAGAGCGCATAGAGATACGCCGCATAGGCCAACAGGAACGCGATCCAGCTTTCGAATGTCACGACTTCGGTGGTGACGCGCAGGTCGAAGTTCACGCCCAGCAAGATGGCGATGATGATGGCGAAGGTCGACCAGATGATGATCGCGCCGGACCGGCCCAGATCCTTCTGCTTGCGGTAGGCGGCCAGCATGATCGCCCCGCCGGCGCCAAGCGCAGCGGCAGGCGTGGGGTTGGTGATCCCGCCCAGGATCGACCCCAGCACCGCGACGATCAGCACAAGCGGCGGGAAGACGACGCGGATCAGGTCGTTCTTGGCCAGACGCGCGGCCGCATCACGGCACCCCCAGAGCGCGATCCCCACCGGAACCGCCATGAGCAGCCATTCCGCCCCCGCAGACATGGTCACCGACACGAGTGCGATGTCGACCAGCAGCATCAGCAGCAGACCGACAGCCCCGATCATCAGAGGCCGCGGATCGCTGGATGGTGACACGCCCCGCGCCATGGACAGCACGATCCCCAGCATCACGACCAGGATCGCAATCCCGGTCCCGATGGGGGCCGCGTTCTCGATCTTCTGCAGGCGCACTTCGGCGATCTGCTCTTCGGTGAGCCGCTGGCTCTCCTGCGTTCCGCCCGCCGCGTTGATCGTAGCCTGCTGCGCCACCGCGAGGTCCCAGCGGTCCTGGC
>CAZNMV010000359.1:0-3602 GCA_964573835.1 uncultured Aestuariivita sp.
GCGCGGGAAGACCTGATTGGCGATGATGTCGATGTTGACCGGCACATAGGCACCGACCAGCACGCTGCAGGCGATCAGCGCGCCGTCGATCGCCCAGCCCAGCGGCCCGCGCGGCCGCGCCGGCCCCCAGACGGGATAGATCAGAAAGCACAGGACGAGAATAAAGCCCAGATGGATCGGCCGCTGATAGAACAGACCCAGCGGCTGCACCCCCGCCGCATAAAGCTGGAACAAAGACAGCAGGATGCCGATCACGGCGATGGCGCGCAGCACGAAAAGGGGCTGCACGGGCTCCTGCGGCAGATGCGTGTCGGTGACCATCTTTACTCGTCCCCTGTCAGTTCGATCCGCACCCGTTCGCGCGGGGCGACTGCGGACAGCGACACGATCCGTTCGCCCACCTGCAGCCGGTGATCGACCGGACCGGCCCCGGGGCGCAGCACATAGGCATTGCCCGGCACGGGTTCGTCGATGTCGAGAATGAAATAGCCGCCCCGCCCGTCGGACACCTGCCGCCCCCGGCCGGGAATGTGGTCAAGCCCGGCGGCAAAGTCGGGCAGGTGCGCGCTGACCAGAACCATGGTCCCGCCCCGGTTCTCGTAGCAGTCGGCGACCTCGAAGCCCTTGACCGAATGGTGCCACAACACGCACCACCCGGCCCCTTCGGCCACGGGCAGGCGGGCGATTTCGGTGCCGTCCTCGCGTGCGGCGATCAGTTCACCCGCACCTGCGGCAGGGCAGGTCAGAAGAAGGAGGAGGGCGGCAAGCCCTCCTCCGGCCTGTGCCGTCACGGGCGCAGGCGGTCCGGGATGGTTGCGCCGATCTCTTCGTAATAGCGCAGCGCGCCGGGATGCAGCGGGATCGGCGTGGCCGACATCGTGAACTCGACCGAGGTTTCGTTCGCCGCCGGGTGCACTGCGCGCAGGTCGGCGATGTTCTCGAACATCGCCTTGGTGATCGCATAGGCGAGGTCATCGGGCATCTCCGACGACGTGGCCAGAACGTTCGGAATGCCAAGGACCGAGATATCGGCATCGACGCCGGTATAGGTGCCGCCGTTGAGCGTCGTCACCGCGAAGTTGGGGTCTGCGGCCTGCGCGGCGGCCAGTTCCTCGGCGCTGAGCTGCAGGATCACGATTCCCTTGGTCGTCGACAGGTTCAGGATCGAGGAGGTGGGTGCACCGACGCTCCAGAAGCCCGCGTCGATATCGCCGTTGGACAGCGCATCGGCGGTTTCATTGAAGTTCAGACGCTGTTCCTCGATGTCGTCATAGGTGATGCCGTTGGCGTTCAGGATCGCGGCTGCGTTCACTTCGGTGCCCGAACCGGGCGCGCCGATCGACACGCGCTTGCCGCGCAGATCCTGGAGCGAGGAGATGCCGCTGCCTTCCAGCGCCACGATGTGGATCATGTTGGCATAGAGCGAGGCAATCCCCCGGATCATCGGAAGCTGCTGGCCTTCGAACCGGCCGGTGCCGGAATAGGCCTGCGCGACGGTGTCGGCCAGCGCGATGCCCAGATCGGCGTCGCCTGTGGCGATCAGGCCCATGTTCTCGACCGAGGCGCCGGTGACTTCGGCGGTCGCCGAATAGCCTTCGACCTTCCCGTTGATGATCTCGGCCAGACCGCCGCCCATCGGGTAATAGACGCCGCCGGTGCCGCCGGTGGCGATCGACAATTGTTCCTGCGCCACCACGGGGGCGGCGAGAACGACAAGGGTGCTGGCCGCAAGGGCCCGGACGAATTTCATGATCATGTTCCTCCCTGAACACATTGTTGTTGTAGCCGTGATTTAAAACGTAAGGCGCGGCGCGCCAACCCTGCTTTGCGCCGATTCAGGTTTGGCGGGCCCGTTCCTGCAGTCTTTCGCCTTCCACTGCCGCTTCAGGCGGCACGCAGACCCAGAATTGCACGGGCCTGCGCGGCGGTGGCGACGGGGCGGCCATATCTGTCGCACAGATCGGCCGTGCGCCGCACCAGCGCCGCGTTCGACGGGGCAAGGTGGTCGCGGTCGATGCGGATATTGTCCTCGAGACCGGTGCGGCAATGCCCGCCCGCTGCCACGCACCATTCGTTCAGTTCGATCTGGTGGCGTCCGATCCCCGCCGCGCACCATTGCGCGTCCGGCGCCAGCCGCTTCAGCGTCGCGCGCATGAAGTCGAAGGCGGGGCGGTCGGCGGGCATGGCGTTCTTCACGCCCATCACGAACTGCACGTAAAGCGGCCCCTTCAGCCGTCCGTCGGCGGCCATCTTCGCAGCCTGGAAGATGTGGGACAGGTCGAAGGCCTCGATCTCGGGCTTGATGTCATGGGCCAGCATCTCCGCCGCCAGCCAGTCCACCAGATCGGGCGGGTTCTCGTAGACGCGGCTGGGAAAGTTGTTCGACCCCACGGTGAGCGAGGCCATGTCGGGCCGCAGCGGCAGCATGCCGCCCCGCGCCTGCCCCGCACCCGAACGCCCGCCGGTCGAGAACTGGATGATCATGCCGGGGCAGTGCTTTTCCAGTCCCTCCTTCAGGCGCGCAAAGCGGTCCGGGTCCGAGGTGGGGGTCTGGTCCTCCATCCGGACATGGGCATGGACGATGGACGCGCCGGCCTCGAAGGCCTCCTGCGTGCTTTCCAGCTGTTCCGAGATCGATATGGGCACGGCCGGGTTGTCCTCCTTCCGGGGGACCGATCCGGTGATCGCGACGCAGATGATGCAGGGGTCGGACATGGCGCAACCTTGTGGCGTTGGGGCTTAGATCGCGCGCAGACTTGAACATGGCCGCGCCAAGGTCAACCGCTCGACGTGAAACCGCCGCCCCGGGGGACCGGGACGGCGGCATGTCGTGTCAGGACCGGATCAGACGAACAGGTCGTCGTCGGCCATCTCGTCCTCGGGGTCGGGGTCGCCACCCCAGGCGGCATCCTCGCCCAGCATCGGCAGTCCGGCCATCTGCATCTCGGCCCCGACACCCGGCGCGGGAACGTCTCCCGACGTCACCGTGGTGCCGTCACGGACGCCGCCGAATTCGCCGACATTGTCCAGGAAGACCGAGATGTTCTGGCCCACGAAGTCTTCCGGGGTCAGATCGCTCAGGTTGTGACCGACAAGGAAGTAGGTCTCCTCGAAGGGCGAGTCCGGCCCGCTGGCGTCGCGGAAGGCGACCGCGCCATCCCAGGGCTGGCCATCGGTCGGGTTCTTCTCGGTCGCTTCGGCATCAGGGCTGAAGAGCCAGTTGCCCCCCTGCGTGTCCTCGTCGGCGAGCGAGAATTCGACGCGGTCGATGTCGCCCACAAGCTGGCTGTCCTGCGACACCGAGAGATCGACCTTGAGCGCGCCGTTCTCCCATGGAGAGACGGTCACATTGATCGGTACCTCGCCGTCCAGAGTGAAGCTGAAGGGCGCGGACCCGTCGGTCTTGTCGTCGCCGTCGTCTTCTGGGAAGGGATTGTAGGGGGGCAGGTCATCGACACCACCACCACCGGACCCGCCGCCCGAGCCCTTGGTGCCACCCGTGCCCTTGGTGCCGCCCGAACCGCGCGTGCCGCCGCTGCCCTTGGAGCCGCCGCGTGTGCCGCCGCTGCCCTTGGAGCCGCCGCGCGTGCCGCCGCTGCCCT
>CAZNMV010000360.1:0-3585 GCA_964573835.1 uncultured Aestuariivita sp.
AAACGCGGCATCAGATCATGGTGCGCCGCCGGGGTGGGGCGGCGCCGGCCCGCGCAATGCGCCGCTGCGGACCCGGATCCGGGGCGGCCCGGAGCAGGCGTTCAGCATAGCCCAAAATCGCCCCCGACACCATCCAGGTGACCGGAACCAGCGTGTCATTGAGCAGCATGTCCACCATCGTGATCGCAAGGATGAGCGCCAGCGCCACCGCAAGGCCCGCCTCGGGCCGCGCCCGGTCGCCCCTGAGCGCGCGGGCCAGCAGCAGCAGGGGGGCGGCCAGCATGCCCATCTGGCAGATGTATCCGAACCAGCCGTGACTGCCGAACATGATGATCCAGCGCCCGTCCGGGATCGACAGGATATCGCCCGTTTCAGGGTCGCGGATCAGGTTGCGCCCCCAGCCGCCCCAGCCGAAGAGCGGCTTGTCGGCCGCGCGCTCGAGCAGCAGTTCCTCGTTGCGGATACGGAACTCGAGCGATGCGGCCCGGTCCACGTTGATGGCGCGCGCCTTTTCGAGGATGAAGTCGAGCGGCACGAGATGCAGGTTGCGCAGCATCGGATAAGTCACCGCGACGATCCCCAGCGCAACCGCGAAGCGCATCTGCCAGCGCAGCGGCGCGAACAGCACCAGCGGCACCAGCGCGAGCGCATAGAGCATCGAGGCGAGGCTCTTGCAGAGCCAGAGCACGAATATCAGGTAAACGAGTGCGGCGAGAAACCGGTGACGATGGGCATGTGGCGCATAGCGCAGCAGCGCCGCCGTGGCACAGAGCGCCGTGGCGAAGAAGAAGGCGAGCCACAAGGCATGCGGCAGAAAGACGATTGGCCGGAACCCGCCCTGACGGATCATCTGTTCCCAGCTGTGCTGGAAGAAGCCGTAGATCATGATGTTGAACTGCGGACTGATGCGCACCTCGATCAGCGCAGGCACGGAGTACACCAGCGCCGCCAGACAGAAGGCGAGCACGAGATCGCGCAACCCCTGTTCGGTCGACAGGAACTGCCGGGCAAGGAAGAACGGGATCAGCATCAGGATCTGCGTCGAGACGGCCGAGAAGATGTCGAGCAGTCGCAGCCCGGGCAGGACACCGGTGATGAAGGTGATGGGGTCGCTGCCGACCAACTGCTGGAAGATGATCGGATCGCCGTTGGTCAGCACCGTCGGGACCGCCCCCAGCACGAACCCCACGAGAAGAAGGCGCAGCGCCCAACCGTCGGGCCAGAACGACACCCTGCGGCGCAGCATGAACAGCACGATCAGAAGCGCCGTCAGGCTGGGCAGGGTGGACTTGTCCATTGCCGGCACCAGCGGCAGGTCGAATTCGGTCAGCGGCGGCAGGATCAGATAGGCTCCGAGGATCGACCAGATCAGCGCAAGCTCGATCCGCAGGCGCTGGAACAGCACCAGACAGACGGCGGGCCACGCCATCAGCACGAGATATGCGATTGCATTGGGCATCGCCGGTCGCGAAAGCCTCTTTGTCGGTCTGTTGTCCTGCCTCGAAGGGCACAGTGGCACGAAATCGCGGCGATATCATGGCATGGATGCAACGGGGCCCGTCAATCGTGCCGATGCCCGGTGCCGCCATCTGGTGGCTGCCGGGCCCGGTTCCTATCTTCGGAAGGCCACTTGAGGAAGCGAAACGCGGTGGAATTCAGATCCAAAGGCAATGTCGTCACGGTCAACATTGCTGACCGTGCAGAGCTCGAGGCCGCGGTGCTCGACCGCTGGGCCTCCGGCGATGGCTTTGCGCTGGCCACGCTGAACCTGGACCATCTCGAAAAGATCGGCCGCGATCCGGTCTTCGCGGCCGCCTATGCGCGGCAGGATTTCGTGGTGGCAGACGGTCGGCCCGTGGTCTGGCTGGCGCGGCTGGCGGGCCGGAGGCTCGACCTCGTGCCGGGGTCGGACCTTGTGCTGCCGCTCGCGCGGCTGGCGGCGGCGCACGGGCAGGCGGTGGCGCTGGTCGGCAGCACCGATCAGGCGCTGGCAGATGCGGCGTCGGCGCTCCAGTCGCTGGTGCCGATGCTTGAAATCCGTGCGCGGATCGCGCCGCCGATGGGGTTCGATCCCGACAGCGCGGCCGCGGCGGCGCTGCTCGACGAAGTCAGGCAAAGCGGCGCGGGCCTGTGTTTTCTGGCCCTCGGCGCGCCCAAGCAGGAACGCCTTGCCGCACGGGCGCGCGATCTGGTCCCTGGGATCGGGTTCGCGTCGGTTGGAGCCGGGCTCGACTTTCTGGGCGGCCACCAGCGGCGGGCGCCGGCCTTCCTGCGGGCGCTGGCGCTGGAATGGCTGTGGCGGGCGGCGACCGATCCGATGCGTCTTGCCCCGCGCTATGCGCGCTGTTTTCTCATCCTGCCCGAGCTGATCCGCGACGCGCGCCGCCGCAGCTGATCATTTGTATTCGATCAGACGCGTCTTCCGGCGCAGCGCGCGCCCGATCCAGTATTCCAAGACGCCCTGCGCTTCGGCGAGCTTGCCCAGCGTGGTGAGCACGCTCCAGGTCAGCCCATGGCGGCGCGACAGGCGCAAAGCCTGCGCCGGATAGACCAGCGCCGCGGCCAGTGCGACAGGCCCCAAAGCCACCACGCCGAGAAGGATCGCCACCGGCAGCGCCGCACCCCAGATCACCGCGCGCCGCGTCTCGGTCGCCCAGTGGTGATGGGGCGCACCGCCGTGGAGCGCGTTGCCTTCCGCAAAAGCATGCCCGCCCCGGCGCGTGCGTCGCCACCATTGCGAAAATCGCGTCATGGCAGCGTCGTGGATGGTCATGGGGGCGTCGATCCGCCGGATTCGCCAGCCGGCGTCGCGCAAACGCAGGCACATCTCGGGCTCTTCGCCCGCGATCAGGTCGTCACGGTAGCCGCCGATCTGCCGCAGCGCGGCGACCCGGGCAAGCGCGTCGCCGCCGCAGGCCGTCGCCTCGCCCAGAGGCGTGTTCCATTCGATATCGGCCAAGGCGTTATAGGGGCTGGCCCCGGGATGTCTTTCCCGGCGGCGGCCGCAGACCAGCCCGACCTCGGGATAACCGGCCAGACAGGCGCGGGCAGCCGCGATCCAGCCCTGCTCGAGTTCGCAATCGCCATCGACCAACTGGACGAGATCGGCGTCCCCCGGCAGGGCGGCCAGACCCGCGTTGCGCGCCCGGGCCGCGGTGAAGGGCAGCGAGAGATCAAGATCGATCACCTGCGCACCCCTGTCCCGCGCCGTGGCAACGCTGTCATCGGTCGATCCGCTGTCGACATAGACGATGTGGCGCACATCGCCTTGCAGGCTGTCGAGACAGGCGGCCAGCCGCGCGCCTTCGTTGCGCCCGATGATCACGGCATCGACCGTGCCCGCCCGCGCAGGCGGGGCTGACATCCCGGGCACGGGCCGCAGGACGCCCACGTCCAGCAGCGCATCGGTGCCGGTGAACTCCACCGCTTCGTCGCTGAAAAGCGTCACCGCCGGATCGGCGGCGGCGCGGGCGGCTCGGAGCGCGTCCTCGCCATGCCCCACGCCGCCCTGCGCGACCGAGGCGGCGTCCCGCCCGAAGGCGTCGTCGGCGAACTTGTAATGCAGCAGCGCGGCCATCCCCGCCG
>CAZNMV010000361.1:0-3572 GCA_964573835.1 uncultured Aestuariivita sp.
CCGCGATACTTGCCGCCCCAGATCTCGGGCACGATGTCATGCGGCAGGTCATAGGGCAGCCAATCCGCGGTCTCGGCCACCACCTCGGCCAGATCGGCGGTGACGCCGGTTTCCTCCCACAACTCGCGCAGCGCAGCGTCGCGCGGGTCCTCGCCCTTGTCCACACCGCCCTGCGGCATCTGCCAGGCCTCGGTGAAGCGGTCGCGCCGCTGGCCGACAAAGACGTGCCCCTCGCGGTTCATCAGCATCACCCCCACGCAAGGGCGATAGGGCAGGCGGGCGATCTCTTCGGGGGTCATCTGCGTCTCCGTCGCGGCTGCCGTCTTGTTACGCGTCCCCCGCGCGCGGGTCCAGCGCCCAGACCCGCCTCTTCTTCGGGTTCACAAATATCCCGGGGAGCGCGAGGGGCAGAGCCCCTCGCTCCGCCCCTGACGCCGCGTTGCGCGTGACAAGCGCGCCGCTTGCGGCGATCTTCCCGCCAACGGCAGGGAGAGAGACATGACCCATTACCCCCACCTTCTGGCGCCCCTCGATCTGGGTTTCACCACGCTGAAGAACCGCGTGCTGATGGGGTCGATGCATACCGGTCTGGAAGAAACCCGCGACTGGAACCGCGTGGCCGAATTCTATGCCGAACGCGCACGGGGCGAGGTGGCGCTGATGGTGACGGGCGGCATCGGCCCGAACCTCGAAGGATCGGTCCTGCCCGGGGCCGCGATGATGACGACGCCCGAGGATGTGAAGAACCATTCGGTCGTGACCGCCCGCGTGCACGAGGCGGGCGGCAAGATCGCGATGCAGATCCTGCATGCGGGCCGCTATGCCTATGGGCCCAAATGCGTGGCACCGTCGCCGATCAAGTCGCCGATCTCCCCCTTTCCGCCCGCCGAACTGGACGAAGACGGGATCGAGAAGCAGATCAGCGACATCGTCAAAGCCGCCGTGCTCGCCCGCGAGGCCGGCTATGACGGGGTCGAGATCATGGGGTCCGAAGGCTACTTCATCAACCAGTTCATCGTGACCCACACCAACAAGCGCACCGACCGCTGGGGCGGGTCCTACGAGAACCGCATCCACCTGGCCGTAGAGGTGGTGCGCCGCACCCGCGAAGCGGTGGGGCCTGATTTCATCATCATCTACCGCCTGTCGATGATCGATCTGGTGCCCAACGGATCAACCACCGAAGAGGTCATCCAGCTGGCGCAGGAGGTCGAAAAGGCCGGTGCCACCATCATCAACACCGGCATCGGCTGGCACGAGGCCCGCGTGCCCACCATCGCCACATCGGTGCCGCGCCGCGCCTTCGCCTGGGTCACGCAGAAACTGATGGGCCATGTGTCGATCCCGGTCATCACCTCGAATCGCATCAACACGCCCGAAGTGGCCGAACAGGTGCTGGCGGAAGGTTGCGCCGACATGGTGTCGATGGCGCGGCCGATGCTCGCCGACGCACATTTCGTGCGCAAGGCGATCGAAGGCCGCGCGGCCCAGATCGCGCCCTGCATCGCCTGCAATCAGGCCTGTCTCGACCATACCTTCTCGGGCAAGCTGACCTCCTGCCTCGTGAACCCGCGCGCCTGCCATGAGACGGAACTCGTCATCGGAAAGGCGGCTGCGGCCAAGACCATTGCCATCGTCGGCGCGGGCCCTGCGGGGCTGTCGACCGCGCTCACCTGCGCGGAACGGGGCCACAAGGTGACCGTCTTCGACAAGGCGGGCGAAATCGGCGGCCAGCTCAACATGGCCAAGCAGATCCCCGGCAAGGAGGAATTCCACGGCTTCGTCGACTGGTACCGCGCCATGATCGGCGAGGCGGGGGTCGAGCTGCGGCTGAACACGCAAGTCACCGCCGACATGCTGGACGGCTTCGACGAAGTCATCATCGCCACCGGCGTCATGCCGCGCGATCCGGGCATTCCCGGTCAGGACGGGCCGAACGTGCTCAGCTATATCGACGTGCTGGCGGGCAAGAAGCCCGTGGGCCGCCGCGTCGCCGTGGTGGGGGCTGGGGGCATCGGCTTCGACGTGTCGGAATACCTCGTCCACGAAGGCGAAAGCCCGACGGAGAACCTGCCCGAGTGGCTGCGCGAATGGGGCGTCGCCGATCCCGCGCAGCATCGCGGCGGGCTGGCCCCCGAAGGCCCGCAGCCCGAAGCCCCCGCGCGGCAGGTCACGCTGCTGCAGCGCAAGGCGGAAAAGCACGGGCGTCGGCTCGGCAAGACAACGGGCTGGATCCACCGCGCCGCGCTGAACATGAAGAACGTGAATTTCGTGGGCGGCGTGAATTACGAACGCATCGACGACAAGGGCCTGCATGTCAGCTTCGGCGACGCGCGCGAGAACCCTACCTTGATCGAGGCCGACACGATCGTCCTTTGCGCCGGGCAGGAACCGCTGCGCCAGCTGGCGGATGACCTCGCCGCAAAGGGCATCGCGGCGCATGTGATCGGGGGCGCCGACGTGGCCTCCGAACTCGACGCCAAGCGCGCGATCGATCAGGGCACACGGCTCGCCGCGACGCTGTAGACCGTCTTGTTTTCCGGCTCAGCCGATAGCCCGCGCACAACCCCGGTGCAGCGGGCCATAGCCCCTATTGCGATTGTTTCCCCGTTTCCCCGGGCCGAACGATCCCATGCAAAACCCCGATATTATCCAAGTCGTGCCCCCTTCTCGCCCAGATTGGCCTTCATACCCACAGCCTGACGACAAAGACGCGAAGGACTGACAGGCATGGACAGACTGACCGAAATGGAGGCCTTCGCCACCGTCGTGGACCAGGGCGGGTTCACCGACGCCGCCAAGAAGATGGGCATTTCCAAGTCCGCCGTTTCGAAGCATGTCTCAAGCCTCGAGGCACGTCTCGGGGCGCGCCTGCTCAACCGTACCACCCGCCGCGTGTCGCCGACCGAGATCGGTCTGGCCTATTACGACCGCGCCCGCCGCGTCCTGAACGACGCGGGCGAGGCGGATGCGCTCGTCACCTCGATGCAGAGCGCGCCGTCGGGCCTTCTGCGGATTTCGGTGGCGACCGATTTCGGGGTCAATCACCTCTCGCCGATCCTGTCCAACTTCCTCGAGGAGTTTCCGGACATCACGGTGAACATGGTTCTGAACAACCGCTATGTGGAACTCATCTCGGAAGGGTTCGACATGGCCGTGCGCATTGGCGAGCTGGAAGACAGCACGCTGCGCGCCCGCAAGCTGACCGAGACGACCAAGCGCATGATCGCCAGCCCCGGCTATTTCGCGCGCTATGGCCGGCCCCAGAAGATCGACGATCTGAACGAACACAAGCTTCTGCATTATTCGAATCAGGCGTCGGGCAATGTCTGGAAGATCACCGCGCCGTCGGGCGAACGCCGTCAGGTGCGCACGGCGGGCTGGCTCAGCGTGAATGATGGCCAGTCGCTTCTGAATGCCGCCATCGCGGGGCTCGGGATCGCCTATCTGCCCAGCTATCTTTACGCCGAAGCCATGGCGAAGGGACTGATCGAGGACGTGATCCCCGATCTTCCGGTGGAAACCCAAGGCATCTACGCCGTCTATCCGCCGGGCCGCTTCACCCAGCCCAA
>CAZNMV010000362.1:0-812 GCA_964573835.1 uncultured Aestuariivita sp.
CGAAGAACTGCGCCAGGGCCGAGGGCACCTCGGCGATGATGCCGACGAAGATGATGAGCGAGATGCCGTTGCCCACGCCGCGCGCGGTGATCTGTTCGCCAAGCCACATGAGGAACATGGTGCCCCCCACCAGCGTGATCATGCACGACAGCCGGAAGTAAAGGCCCGGCTCGGTCGCAAGGTCACCCGCTTCCAGCGACACGGCAAGGCCATAGGCCTGCACCGTGGCCAGCGCCACCGTGCCGTAGCGGGTGTACTGGTTGAGTTTCTTGCGGCCCTGTTCGCCTTCCTTCTTCAACTGTTCGAGAGACGGCACCATGGCCGCCAGCAGCTGAACGATGATCGAGGCCGAGATATAAGGCATGATGCCCAGCGCGAAGATGCCCATGCGGCCCAGCGCGCCGCCGGTGAACATCGACACCATCCCGGCAATGCCCTGCCCCGCCTGTTCCACGAATTCGCGCAGCGCGATGCCGTCGATGCCGGGCACCGGAATGAAGGTGCCCAGCCGATAGACGATCAGCAGACCCAGCGTGAACAGGATACGGTTGCGCAGGTCGGTGGCCTTGCCCAGGGCCGACCAGCTTGTGTTGGCGGCCATCGTCTCGGCTGCAGATACCATCGGACGCGATCTCTCTCATGCAGGCGCCGCCCGGGGCCGATGTCCGGCGCGGGCGGCGTCAGGGAAACTCGGTGACTTATGTAGGCGGCCAGACGGCCGCCCACAAGCCGTTACTCGGCCGCAGCCGCCGCCGTGACCGTGAGGCTGCCGCCCGCCTTCTCGACCGCCTCGATGGCGGACTTCGAAGCAC
>CAZNMV010000362.1:822-3569 GCA_964573835.1 uncultured Aestuariivita sp.
GGCCGCTGGCGACCAGCGCATCCTCGGTGATGGGTGCGGAGCCGTCGAGCTTCTTCGCATCAACGAATTTCTGGATCAGGCCGAGGTTCACCACCGCGAAGGACTTGCGGTTGGGCTTGTTGAAGCCGCGCTTGGGAAGGCGCTGGTACAGCGGCATCTGGCCGCCTTCATAGCCGTTGATGGCCACACCCGACCGGGACTTCTGGCCCTTGATGCCGCGGCCGGCGGTCTTGCCCTTGCCCGAACCGGGCCCGCGTGCAACGCGCTTGGCCTTTTTCGATGCGCCGGGATTGTCGCGCAGTTCATTCAGTTTCATGTCGCTTCTCCTGAGCCGGATGTGGCCCCCGAAGCGAATGGGCCAACCACGGCATGTCTTGGGTTGTATGACTCGCGGCGCTTGGCGCCACCCGCGGGCGTATAGACAACCCTTTGTCCCGAGGCAAGGGCCAGGAAGGCCCGGGGCTTCTTCGGGTCCGCAGATATCCCGGTGGGGTGCCGAAGGCGAATGCCACTCACCCCGCCATGAGAACCGCCGCGCGTGCCAACGCCCTTTCGCTGACCGCGTCCGCCACGGCGCTGCAGGTCGCGCCGGGCTGCGCGGGCGGATGCCATGCTGGTCTTCGACGGATCGGCCTTGATGGACGAACTGGTCTCCGACATCCGGGCGAACACGCAGATCGAGGACGCGCGGCAGGCGATGCGCGACGCCATGCCCGACATCATGGCCTTCCGCCGGGTCGGGCTGCTGATCTACGGACCCGGGCCACTTGACGCCTGTTCAGACATCGATCTGCGCTTTGCCCCTGCCCCGGACGCGGCGTAGCCGATCATCAGCGCGCTCGACGACCTGCGCCCGGCCGGGATGACACCGCTCACCTAAGGCGTGCGGCAGGCGGCGGACCTGACGGTCCACGTGATCGGGTTCAAGGTGGTGGAGGATTCGTTCGGCTGGGACAATCCCGAACAGCAGACCGTCACCCCGGGCGAGACGGTGGCGCGCTGCCTTGCCGACCGGACGGGGGGCATGTTCGTCTCGACCGAGACGGTCGATGCGCTGGCCGACGCGCTGCGCGTGACGCTGGGCTGCGCGCTGATCGGGGACAGCCGGTTTCCGACACGGAAACCGGTCGGAACCTGACGCAGGTTCCGGCGCGCGGCGCTCAGGATGAGCGGGATTTCCGCGTCGGAAATCCTGCCGGAAACTGCGTCAGTTTCCGGGCCGGGCGAAGGGGCGGATCACGGCACGTTCGACCAGATCGAGCCGGTCCTGGCCATAGAACGGATCGCCGTCGACGACATAGGTGGGCGACCCGAAGACAGGCATCGCGATCGCGTCATCGGTATTCGCGCCGTGCTGCGCGATGATGTCCGGGCTGTCGGCACAGTCGAAGAGGTGGTCCGCGTCCAGCCCGCAATCCGTCACGCAGGCCCGCAGGAAAGCAGGGTCCGACAGATCGGCATCATCGCGCCAATGGCGCTGCAGAAGCGCGAAGGACAGCGCATCCGCGCCCGCCCCTTCCGCCTGCGCGGCGATGATCAGCCGGTTGGCCAGATCATAGGGCGCATCATGGGTCGTGGGCCGGTGGCCGATGATCGGCAGGCCGCGCCATTCCGCCCAGCGCTGGATCTCGCGCCCGAAGAAATAGGCAAGCTGGGCTTTCGGGCGGTCGCGGAAGGACAGTCCGCCCGCCGCCTCCATCACCGGGCCAAGCAGCATGGGCCGGTGCACCAGCGTCGCGCCGTGGCGCGCGCAGATTTCATAGAGAAATGGCGCGCCCAGGTAGGCATAGACGGAATGGGCCGAATAGAAATACTCGATCCGCGCCATCAGGTCACCTTTACGGGCAGCGTGGCATAGCCCCGGAAACGTGCCAGCGGAACGCGGGTGCGGGGGCCGTTTGCGCGGATCTTCGGGAAGCGGCGGACGAGCTTGCCGATGGCGATGCGCCCTTCCACCCGCGCCAGCGTCGCGCCGAGGCAGACATGAATGCCGGTGATGAAGGCGATCTGGCGGTTGGGCTTGCGGGTGATGTCCATGCGGTCGGGATCGGGGAAGACCGCCGGATCGCGGTTCGCCCCGGCGATCGAGGTATGGATGTAGGTGCCCTTCGGCAGCGTGCCGGTCGCCAGTTCGATATCTTCGCCCGCGAGCCGGTTGCCGATCTGCAGCGGGCTTTCGACACGCAGGAATTCCTCGACCGCCGGGGCGATCAGGTCGGGTTCGTCCTGCAGCATGCGGTGCTGATCGGGGTTGTCGAAGAGAAGCCCCATGGAATTGCCGACGAACGAGGTTGTCGTCTCGTGGCCCGCGTTCAGAAGGAAGATGCAGTTCTGGATCAGTTCCTCCTGCGTGAGGCGGCGGCCGTCATGTTCGCCGAAGATCAGCGCCTCGAGCACTTCGCCCTCATGCGCGCTGTCGGGATTGGCGCGGCGGCGGTTGATGAGGTCGTTCAGGATCTCGCCGAATTCCTCGACCGCGCGGTTGCCCGCTGCAAGCCGGTCGGGCGGCACGACAGGGTCGAGCGCGCCCAGGATCGCCAGCGAATAGCCGCGCAGGCGCGCGCGGTGTTCCTCGGGGATGCCCAGCATGAAGGAAATGATCTCGGTCGGCAGGATCTTGGCGAAATCCTCGATCAGGTCCAGTTCGCCCATGTCTTCCACCCGGTCGAGCAGGCGGTCGACGATACCGTCGATCAGGGGTTCGAAGATCGCCAGCTTGCGCGGCGTGAACGCGCCCGAGATCAGCT
>CAZNMV010000363.1:0-2665 GCA_964573835.1 uncultured Aestuariivita sp.
CCCTTGCCGCCCCGCCCGAACAATACGAGGCCGTGCGCAACGGCGTGATGGACGGTGCGGTACAGTTCAACGGCTTCCTCCGCGAACAGGTGCCCGGCATTCAGTTCGCCCTGATGCCTTTCGTGGGACAGGCCGAAGCGGAAGCCAGCAGCGTGGCGCTCTGGAACACGTTCCAGACCCATTTCGGCGACGGCGACCCCTTCGGAGACGCGGTCCTGCTGAGTGTCTTCACCTATAACGGCGGCGACTTCTATTCCGTGACGGACACCCCCATCACCTCGGTCGGGGACGTCGCACAGCGCAAGATGTGGGCGGTGCCGGGCGCAACCGCAAACACCATCGCGGCGACCGGTGCCTCGGTCGTGTCGGGCCCCGCGGTGCAGATGCTGGAGATCGTGTCGAAAGGTGTGGTCGACGGCCATGTCGGGGTGCCGCAGAGCGAAGTCACCCAGTTCAAGCTGACCGACTACACCCGCTCGGTAACTCTGTTCCCCGAAAAGATCTTCCAGGCGAGCTTTTCCTTCTTCATCAGCGACGCCGCCTGGGAACGTATCGAAGAGGCAGACCAGACAGCCATCATGGAGGCGCTGGGGGGCGACTTCGCCCGCTGGATGGGCGCCTTTCAGGACAAGGTCTTTGCCGCCGCACATGCCGAACTCAAGGCCGCGGGGGTGAGCTTCGTCGAAGGCGACCCCACCATGCTGGCCGAGCTGAAGGCGCTCGGGCAGGGCCAGATCGACGCCTGGATCACCGGCATGGCCGGAGCCGGTGTGGACGGCGCGCAGGTTCTCGCGGATTACGCCGCCGCCTATGATGCCGCCCGCACCGGGGCCGGCAACTGATGATGGCGCTGCGCCTTCTGGGGCGCGCCAGTCACGCGCTTCTGGCCTGCAGCGCCGGAAGCGCGATGCTGGTCATGGTCGTGTTGACCTTCGTCGACGTCATCGGGCGCTATGGGTTTCACGCCTCGGTCTTCGGCGCCTCCGAGATGGTCTCCTGGCTGATGGTGGTTGTGATCTTCGGCGGCATCGCCTTCGTGACACGCGAAGATTCCCACATCTCGGTCGGCTTGCTGGAGGGCCTGCTGACCCGCTATGCACCGGACGCCTCGCGCGTGGCGCGCCATGTCTTCACGCTGGTCGCGTACGCGCTTGTCGTCTGGATTCTCTGGAGGCTGACCATCGACGGCTGGCAGAGCGGGCGCAGCTCGGCCGTCCTTGGTATTCCGCTGTGGTCCTTCGCGGGGATGGGTGCGCTTCTCTCCTCGCTCGGGCTGATCGGGTTTCTGAGCGATCTGATCCGCAGTGGCGGCAGAAGCGGGGCCGTCCTGCAGTCCAGGGAAGGCAACGCATCATGATTGCCGCGCTCAGCGGGTTTGCCGCGGTCATCGCTCTGTGCCTGATCGGGCTGCCGCTGGGCTTTGTGACACTGATCGTCGGATTGGTCGGGTTCGCCGCGTTGCGCGGCTGGAACTGGAATGGCGCGCTTACCATGACCGGCCAGCAGGTGATGGAAACGGCGGGGAGCTACGGGCTGTCGGTTATCCCGCTCTTCGTGCTGATGGGCATCTTCATTCACCGTGCCAACATCTCGCAGGAACTGTTCCGCGCGGCCTATGGCCTGGTCGGCCACCGCCGCGGCGGGCTGGCCCAGGCCTCGGTCCTGGCCTGCGCCGCCTTCTCGGCGGTCTCCGGATCGTCGCTTGCTACGGCAGCCACGATGACCAAGGTCGCCCTGCCGCAGATGCGCGCCTATGCCTATGACGACCGGCTGTCCGCCGGCGTGGTCGCGGCCGGGGGCACGCTCGGCATCATGATCCCGCCATCTGTCCCGCTGGTCATCTACGGACTGATTGCCGAGCAGGACATCGGCAAACTCTTTGCGGCCGGGATACTGCCGGGCCTGATGCTGGTCGCGCTCTTCATGGCGGCGGTGGCGGTGAGCGTGCGGTTGCGGCCGGGGATAGGCCCTGCCGGCGCGCCCCTCTCGCGGGCCGAGCGGTGGGAGGCCTATCTTCAGGTCTGGCCGGTCCTGATGCTCTTCGCGCTGGTGCTGGGCGGCATCTATTTCGGCGTGTTCACGCCAACCGAAGCGGCGGGCATCGGAGCCTTCGCAGCCGCGCTCTTTGCGCTGCTGCGCGGTGCGGTCAAAAGCCTCTCCGACCTCTACGCGATGCTGCTCGAGGCCGTGCGCACCAGTGCGGCACTCTTCGCGGTGATCTTCGGGGCGCTGGTCTTTGCGAACTTCATCAACCTTTCGGGCCGGCCCTATGATCTGCTCGATCTGGTCGAGACGCTCGCGGTGGGCCCGGTGACCATCGTGATCGTGATCTGCGCGATCTGCATCATCCTCGGGATGGTGTTCGAGACGATCGGCATTCTCCTCCTGATCGTGCCCATCTTCCTGCCGGTCCTGCATGAGGCAGGGGTCGATCTGATCTGGTTCGGCATCATCATGGTGGTCGTTATCGAACTGGGGCTGATCACGCCGCCCATCGGGCTGAACGTATTCACGGTGCGCTCGGTCATGCCCGATATAGCGCTGGGCAAGATCTTCCGGGGCGTGGTGCCCTTTGTGGTTGCCGATCTCGTAGCACTCGGGCTGCTCCTGATCTTTCCGGGCATCGCACTCTGGCTGGTCGGCCTTCTCTGACCGCTTGCGCATC
>CAZNMV010000363.1:2675-3566 GCA_964573835.1 uncultured Aestuariivita sp.
CCTGCGCGCGCTTAATCATCCCATGCAAATGTCGCAGCTCAGGGACCTGTTGGAGATCGCGCAGGCGGGCAGCCTGCGCAAGGCAGCACTGCGCCTGAACAAGAGTCAGCCCGCGCTGACCCGCAGCATCGCCATGTTGGAAGATGAACTGGGGCTTGCACTCTTTCACCGTGCGACGACCGGCGTCACCCTCACCGGGGAAGGCGCACGTATCGTCGCGCGCGCGCGCATTGTGCTATCAGAATCCGAGCGGTTGACCGACGAAGCAGCACAGATGCGCATGCGGCAACAGGGAACCGTGCGCATCGGCGTCTCTCCGGCCGGAGGCGCGCTGATCCTGCCGAAGATCCTTCCACGGTTCCGCCGTGACTGGCCCGGGATCGATCTCGAGATCAAGAACGTGCTCTACCCTGAAGCACTGGCGCATTTGCGCGACGGACAGCTTGATCTTGTCATCGGGCCTACGCCGACCAACCTGGCCGAGGCCAGCCTCGAAGCCACGACCCTGCTTGAAATGCGCATCGTCGTGGTGACACAGGCCCAGAGCCGGTTCGCCGGAGCGACGAGGCTCGCCGACATCACCGGGGCGAACTGGCTCGTTCACGGACCGGCCGAAGGGCCCGGCGCACTCTTCGCGGGGCTGGCATCCGTTGCTTCGAACGCGCGGCCTGTGTCGCTCACGCGGTGCCATTCACTCAGCACCTTGCTCGAAATTCTCGCGACCGGGGACGGAATGGCTTTTCTGTCGGACCGGATCTTCGACCGCTTCGGCGCTGACTACCGGCTCTGCGTCGTACCCGTAGAGGATGTCCTGCCCACGATCACCCTGTCCCTGACCCGCCGCCGAGACGTGCCTCTCACGCCCGCAGCCGACCGGATGGCGCAACTGAT
>CAZNMV010000364.1:0-3555 GCA_964573835.1 uncultured Aestuariivita sp.
GCGCGATCGAGGCGATGGGCGACAAGATCACCTCGAAGAAGATCGCGCAGGAGGCAGGCGTCAGCACGGTGCCCGGCTATATGGGCCTGATCGGCGACGCCGAAGAGGCCGTGAAGATCAGCCGCGAGATCGGCTACCCCGTGATGATCAAGGCCAGCGCCGGCGGCGGCGGCAAGGGCATGCGCATCGCCTGGTCCGACGAGGAGGCGCGCGAGGGCTTCCAGTCGTCGAAGAACGAAGCGGCGAGCAGTTTCGGCGACGACCGTATCTTCATCGAGAAATTCGTGACCCAGCCGCGGCACATCGAGATCCAGGTCCTGTGCGACAGCCATGGTGACGGCATCTATCTGGGCGAACGCGAATGTTCGATCCAGCGCCGCAACCAGAAGGTCGTGGAAGAGGCACCTTCGCCCTTCCTCGACGCGGCGACGCGCAAGGCGATGGGCGAGCAGGCCGTGGCGCTGGCCAAGGCGGTGGGCTACGCGAGTGCGGGGACGGTGGAATTCATCGTCGACGGGCAGAAGAACTTCTACTTCCTAGAGATGAACACGCGTCTGCAGGTGGAACATCCGGTGACCGAACTGATCACCGGGGTGGACCTCGTCGAACAGATGATCCGCGTGGCCTCGGGCGAGGCGCTGTCGATCACGCAGGACGATGTGAAGCTCACCGGCTGGGCGATCGAGAACCGGCTTTACGCGGAAGACCCCTATCGCAACTTCCTGCCCTCGACGGGCCGCCTCACGCGCTATCGCCCGCCCGCGGAAATCGCCGCCGGGCCGCTTCTGAAGAACGGCAAATGGCAGGGCGAGGCGCCCTCGGGCGACGCGGCTGTGCGCAACGATACCGGCGTCTTTGAGGGCGGCGAAATCAGCATCTACTATGATCCGATGATCGCCAAGCTCTGCACCTGGGCCCCGACGCGGGCCGAGGCGATCGAGGCGATGCGCGTGGCGCTCGACAGTTTCGAGGTAGAGGGGATCGGGCACAACCTGCCCTTCCTGTCGGCGGTGATGGATCATCCGCGCTTCGTCTCCGGCGACATCACGACCGCCTTCATCGCCGAAGAATATCCCGAAGGGTTCAACGGCGTCACGCTGGCTTCGGACGATCTGCGGCGGATCGCAGCCGCCTGCGCCGCGATGCACCGGGTGGCCGAGATCCGGCGCACCCGTGTCTCGGGCCGGATGGACAACCACGAACGCAAAGTCGGCACCGAATGGGTGGTGACGCTGCAGGGCGAACGCCATGACGTGACGATCGCGGCCGATCACGACGGATCGACCGTGACCTTCCCTGATGGCCAGGCCCTGCGTGTGACGAGCGACTGGACGCCTGGTGCGGCGCTTGCGCGGATCAATGTGAACGGCGAGATGCTCGTGCTCAAGGCCGCGAAGATCACCGGGGGCTTCCGCATCCGCACCCGCGGCGCGGACATCAAGGTGCATGTGCGCACGCCGCGTCAGGCAGAGCTCGCCCTTCTCATGCCCGAGAAGCTGCCGCCCGACACCTCGAAGATGCTCCTTTGCCCGATGCCGGGGCTGATCGTGAAGATCAACGTGGCCGAGGGCGACGAGGTGCAGGAGGGTCAGGCGCTCTGCACGGTCGAGGCGATGAAGATGGAGAACATCCTGCGCGCCGAGCGCAAGGGCGTGGTGACGAAGATCAACGCAGCCCCGGGCGACAGCATGGGCGTCGATGCGGTGATCATGGAGTTCGAATAGGGGGAACGGCGCCGCGCGCCAGAGGATGACCGCAAGCTGCCCGATATCATGCCCGGACCGGCGTCAGCCGCCGGTTCGGCGTTCACGGATTTCCCGCTGGCGCATCGGCATCTTGTCGATGGAACGGGTGAGTTCGCGCACGCTCCACGGGAAGGGCTTTCGCAGGTGCACCGTGCCGTCCTTGGCGATGAGCACCAGCATGAAGCCGCGCGGGCGCAGCTGGCGGCGGACGGGCGACATGGCGCCTGGGTCGGTATCGGTGAGCACGACCACGTCGCGGTCGGCGAGCGCGGCAAGGTCGCGTTCGAGAAGCTGGATCTGTTCTGCGAAACGCGGATCGGCAGGCGTGTCGGCGAACACGACGATGGGGCGCTTCAGCCACTGGAATTCGGCGATATCGGTGTCGCCCGCGGGGCGGATAAGGTCCGCCATCGGATCGGTCTCTGCATCGGCGGCGAGCGCCTGCAGCGGGAAAAAGCCTGCAATGACAAGCGCGAGCACATGTTTCATGACGCGACCTCCGACGTCAGATATAGGCGGCGCGCGGGGTTTTGCGAAGATTTCCGCTGCGGTTCGGCACAGGATTTTCCGCGCCTCAACCCTTTGTCAGGACTATCGCGTCAGGATCGGCCCATTCCCCGGGACATGGCCGGTCGGGGCGGCGCTGATCCGGAAGGCAATCGGGGCGATGGATGTCATCCTGCATATCGGCGCGCATCGCTGCGCGACGACCTCTTTCCAGCATTACCTGCGTGCGAATTCCGCGGCGCTGCGCGCGGACAGGACCGGCTTCTGGGGGCCGGTGCGCACGCGGTCGGGGCTTTTGCACGGCATATTCCCGATGCCGGGCCTGCGCGGGCAGGCGGCCCTGTTCGATCAGGCGCGCGCGCGCATCTCGCAGCGCTGCGCCCGGTCGGCGGAGGCGGGCGTCTCCTGTCTGATCGTCAGCGACGAAAACCTGATGGGCACCATGCGGGGCAACCTGCGGCTGGGCGAACTTTACTCAGGTGTGGGGGAACGCATCGCACGGCTGGTGGAAGCCTTCGATGGCCGCCTGACCGGGATTGCGGTGAATGTGCGTGCGCCCGACACCTATTGGGCGTCGGTTCTGGGCTATGCGGTGCTGCGCGGGCGCGGTGTGGCGCGGGCGGGGCTGACCGCGCGGCTGGCCGGAGCGGGGCGCAGCTGGCGCGACGTGATCGCCGACATCGCCGCCGCCGCACCCGGCGTGGGTGTCACGGTGCTGCCGCACGAGGATTTCGCGGGCAGGCCCGAGGCGCAGCTTGCCGTGCTGACCGGACGGCCCGCACCCCTGCGGCGCGCGCGCGACCGGTTGAACGCAACCCCGCACCTGCCCGCGCTCCGTGCGCTGGCCGGGCGCGATGCGGCGCGCCTGCCCGCGGGCGACGGCGCCTGGATGCCCTTTGACGAAAGCCAGCGCGCCGCGCTGCGCGAGGCGCATGCCGATGACATGATGTGGCTGACCGGCGGGGCCGGGGGCCTTGCGCGGCTGGTCCGCGCGGAAATCCACAACAGGGACGGGGTCAACCCCGCCCGGACCGACCTGACAAGAGGAAGACACCATGACCGCCGACATATCGAAATGGCGCGCCCTGGCCGAGGGGGAGCTGCGCGGAAAGCCGGTTGAGAGCCTGACCTGGAAGACCCTCGAAGGGATCGAGGTCAAGCCGCTCTATACCGCCGAGGATACGGCCGGGCTGCCGCATCTGGGCAGCATGCCGGGCCTTGCGCCTTTCACCCGCGGGGTGAAGGCCACGATGTATGCCGGCCGTCCCTGGACGATCCGGCAATATGCGGGCTTTTCCACCGC
>CAZNMV010000365.1:0-3553 GCA_964573835.1 uncultured Aestuariivita sp.
CGCGCTGAACCAGCTGATCCACGGCGCGTCGATCGAGCTGAAGCGCAGCCACAAACAGGCCATCGCGGTCTGCCTCCACCCCGGCACGGTCGAGACCCCCTTCACCGCGAAATACGCGGGCCGCCACAAGACGGTTCCGGCGCCGCAGGCCGCGGCGAACCTCGTCAATGTCATCGAGAGCCTGACACCTGCCCACACCGGCGGCTTCTTCGACTATGCCGGCAAGGAAATTCCCTGGTGACGCGCCTGATCCTTGTCCTCGGCGACCAACTGACCGAAACCGTCGCCGCCCTTCGCCAGGCCGACAAGGGCACGGATGTCGTGGTCATGGCAGAGGTCGCCGACGAAGCTACCTATGTCCGCCACCACCCGAAGAAGATCGCTTTCTGCTTTGCCGCCATGCGCCACTTCGCGGCGCGACTCGAACAGGACGGCTGGACGGTCGACTACACGAAACTCGACGCCGACCAGCCGCACCAAAGCATCAGCTCCGCCCTTCTCGCCGCCGCCGACCGTCATGGCGCAACGAAAGTGCTGGCCACCCGCCCCGGTGAATGGCGCCTGATCGCAGCGCTCGACGAAACGCCGCTTGACGTGACCCAACTGGAAGACGACCGCTTCATCGCCTCCCATGCCGACTTCGACCGCTGGGCCAAAGGGCGCAAGGAACTGCGCATGGAGTGGTTCTACCGCGAGATGCGCCGCAAGACCGGCCTTCTGATGGACGGAGACGCGCCCGAGGGCGGCAAGTGGAACTTCGACCACGACAACCGGAAAGCCGCCCCCGGCGACGTCGATTTCTCAGGCCCGATGCACTTCACCCCGGACACCACCACCGAAGAGGTGCTGACCCTCGTCGAAGCGCGCTTCCCCGACAACTTCGGCACGCTCCGACCCTTCTGGTTCGCGGTCGAACCGGGTCAGGCGAAACAGGCGCTCGCCCACTGGATCAGGGGCGGCCTGCCGAAATTCGGCGACTACCAGGACGCCATGCTGTCGGACAACCGCTTCCTCTGGCATTCGGTCATCTCGATGTACCTCAACGCTGGCCTCCTCGACCCGCTCGAGATCTGCCGGGCCGCCGAGGAGGCCTACAGGTCAGGACATGCGCCCCTCAACGCCGTCGAAGGCTTTATCCGCCAGATCATCGGCTGGCGCGAATACATGCGCGGCATCTACTTCCGCGAAGGTCCCGATTACACGCGGCGGAACGTCCTGAACCATCAGCGCAAGCTGCCGGACTTCTTCTGGACCGCCGACACGAAGATGCGTTGCCTCCGGCTTGCCGTCGAGCAGACCCGCGACGAGGCCTACGCCCACCACATCCAGCGCCTCATGGTCACCGGCAACTTCGCGCTCCTGGCGGGCATCGACCCCCACGAGGTCCATGAATGGTATCTCGCCGTCTATGCCGATGCCTATGAATGGGTCGAGGCGCCCAACGTCATCGGCATGAGCCAGTTCGCCGACGGCGGCATCGTCGGCTCCAAGCCCTATGTCTCGTCCGGTAACTACATCAACAAGATGTCCGACTATTGCGGCGGTTGCGCCTACTCGGTCACCACCAAGACGGGGCAGGGGGCCTGCCCCTTCAACCTGCTCTACTGGGCCTTCCTCACCCGCCACCGCGAGCGCTTTGAGAAGAACCCCCGCATGGCCCAGATGTATCGGACCTGGGACAGGATGGACGCAGACAAGCGCGAGACGATCCTGAAGGAAGCCGAACAATGTCTGGAGGCGCTCTGATCCGGCCTCCGGAGTTGGAGCATCGCGCCTTCCTGTCAGAAGGGCATCTGCCGCTTCAGAACGGCGGAGCCGCCCGTTCGGTGACCAGGCGTCTTGCGGTGACCCTCTCGCGGTGGATCATGTAAAGACCCGCCCCGATGATGATGGCGATGCCGATCTGTGTCAGCGTGTTCGGAAAATCGCGGAACACCAGGTAGCCCAGCACGGTTGCGACCGGCAATTCCAGGTATTGCAGCGGCGCCAGCGTGGAAGACGGGGCCAGCGACAGCGCATAGGTCATCATCATGTGACTGATCGAGGCGAAGGACCCGACGCCCAGAAGCCACAGCCACGCGATACCCTCCGGCCAGACAGGGTCAAGCAGGTCCAGCCCCGTGCCATCGGCCAGCACCATCACGGGAATGCAGACCAGGCTGGCGATGAGCCCGGTGTGAAATTGCAGAGTCACGGGATGAACATGGCGCGACAAACCCCGTGTCACCAGGATGTAGAAGGCGAACCCGACTGCCGTACCCAGCGGGAACAGCACCACGGCACCAAAGGCGGCAAAGCTGGGCTGGATCACGAACAGGACACCGACAAACCCCACAAGTGCCGCGCCGACGCGGCGCGGGCCAACCTCTTCGCCCAGGAAGAACTTGCCGACCAGCAGGACGATGAAGGGTTCGATGAAGACGATCGCCAGGGCGTCCGCCAGCGGCATCACCCGGATCGCGGCGATGAAGCAGAAGGTCGAGACGAACAACAACAGTGCGCGCAGGACCAGTGCCAGCAAATGTCTGCGCGCCACGCGCAACGACAGACCCATGAACCAGACGAACGGCGCCATCAGCACGCATTGCACGATGAACCGCGCCGCCGTGACTTGCCCCACCGGAACGGTCTCCGACGCAAGTTTGGCCGCCACATCCAGCAAGGGGGCGGTCAGGCAGAATCCCAGCATCAGGGCGACACCTGCAAGGATTCGGTCGGTGGATGGGGTCGAGGCGGCAAGGTTGGTCATGCTTCCACCTACGTCAATCACCGAATGCTCGTCCATGCCCATTGTGAGGCCCACTAACGGTTGTCGAAGGCCTACCCATGCCCCCCGATCCTCCCTAAGCTCGCCGGAAACGGAGAAGACCCATGAACCTCGTACGCCTTGCCGCGGAAGCCCTGGACCGGGGCCGGCCCGTTCGCGCCGCGCTCATCGGTGCGGGCAAGTTCGGCTCCATGTTCCTGTCCCAGGTCCCCACGATCCCGGGCCTGACCGTGAGCGCCATCGCCGACCTTGATCCGCAACGCGCCCGCACGGCCTGCCGGGCCGTCGGCTGGGACGACGCCCGCATCTCGGCCGCCCATTTCACCGATGACGGTGCCGCCGCCGCCGCCCGCGATGACGTCGACGTCGTGATCGAGGCCACGGGCAATCCCCGCGCCGGTATCACGCATGCCCGCGCTGCCATCGCCCACGGCAAGCACGTGGTGATGGTGAACGTCGAGGCCGATGTGCTGGCGGGCGCGGCGCTGGCGCAAGAGGCGCGCGCGGCGGGTATCGTCTATTCCATGGCCTATGGCGACCAGCCCGCGCTGGTGGCCGAGATGGTCGACTGGGCCCGCGCCACCGGTTTCAGCGTCACGGCGGCGGGCAAGGGGACGAAATACCTGCCCGCCTATCACACCGTCACGCCGGACGACGTCTGGACCCATTACGGTCTCACCCCCGAAGAGGCCGCGAAGGCCGGGATGAACCCCCAGATGTTCAACTCCTTCCTCGATGGCACGAAAAGCGCGATCGAGATGGTCGCGATCTCCAACGCCACCGGCC
>CAZNMV010000366.1:0-3549 GCA_964573835.1 uncultured Aestuariivita sp.
CTCAAATATATCGTCGCGGCATGTCTGTTCTGTGTCGCGCTGACCCTGCCCGTCGTGGCGCAGGAGGCCGATCTGACCGACGAGGCCGAGCTGCTTGCCCGGCTGGCCGAATCCGACCCGGCCGAGGCGCTGCGCCTCGACTGGCAATTGCAGGCGATCTGGTCGCGGTCGGGATCGCCCGCGATGGACCTTCTGCTCACCCGCGCCCGCGACGCGATCGAGGCGGGCGAAACGCAGGTCGCCATCGAACACCTGACCGCATTGACCGATCACGCCCCCGATTTCGCCGAAGGCTGGCATGCGCGGGCGTCGGCCTATTACTCCGCGAACCTCTTCGGCCCGGCCGTGGCCGATCTGGAACGCGCGCTGGCGCTGAACCCCAACAATTACAACGCCATCTTCGGGCTGGGTTCGATCCTCGAAGCCTTCGGCGATCCCGAAGGTGCCCATGAGGCCTATCTGCGCGTGCAGGCCTTGCATCCCCATCACGAACAGGTCACGCAGGCGCTGGAGCGTCTGCGCCCCCGGATCGAGGGCACGTCGCTGTAAGGGCGAAAAGGCAGGGGGCGAAGCCGTGACAGGCCAATCCAGGGTGGTGGCCGTGCTGGGCCCCACCAACACCGGCAAGACGCATTATGCGATCGAACGGATGCTGGCCCACCGCACCGGGGTGATCGGCCTGCCGCTGCGTCTTCTGGCGCGCGAGGTCTATGACAAGATCGTCCGCCTGCGCGGGCCCTCGGTCGTGGCGCTGGTGACGGGCGAGGAACGCATCGTGCCGCCACGCACCCAGTATTGGGTCTGCACGGTCGAGGCGATGCCCGAAGGCATGGGTTGCGATTTCCTGGCCATCGACGAAATCCAGCTCTGCGCCGATCCCGAACGGGGGCATGTCTTCACCGACCGGCTTCTGCGCGCACGCGGCCTGCATGAGACGCTGTTTCTGGGGTCGGACACGATGCGGGGGCCCATCTCCGCGCTGGTGCCGCAGGCGCAGTTCATGCGCCGCGACAGGATGAGCCAGCTTGTCTATTCCGGCGCGAAGAAGGTCAGCCGCATGCCGCCGCGCAGCGCCATCGTCGGGTTTTCGGTCGACAACGTCTATGCCATCGCCGAACTGATCCGCCGCCAGAAGGGCGGCGCGGCGGTGGTCATGGGGGCGCTGTCGCCCCGCACCCGCAACGCGCAGGTGGCTTTGTATCAGAACGGCGAGGTGGATTACCTTGTCGCAACCGACGCGATCGGGATGGGGCTGAACCTAGATATCGATCACGTCGCGTTCTCGTCGCTGACCAAGTTCGACGGGCGGCGCATGCGGCCCCTGCAACCCAACGAGCTGGCCCAGATCGCGGGCCGTGCCGGGCGCGGCATGTCCGACGGCACCTTTGGCGTCACGGGCGAGGCCAGCCCGCTCGATGACGGGGTCGCGCAGGCGATCATGGAGCATCGCTTTGCGCCGCTGCAGCGGGTCAACTGGCGCAATGCGGACCTGTCTTTCGGGTCGGTCGACGCGCTCATCGACACGCTTGAACGTGCGCCGGACAGCGAACACCTCATGCGCGCGCGGGAGGCGGATGACCTCATGGCGCTGAAGACGCTGTCAGGTCAGGCCGAGGTGCGCGCACGCGCCAGCGACGGGCCATCGGTGCGCCTTTTGTGGGATGTCTGCCGCATCCCCGATTTCCGCGGAATCAGTCACGGGGAACATGCCGATCTTCTGGGGGTGATCTTCGGGCACCTGCATGAACGCGGCGCGGTGCCGTCGGACTGGTTCGCGCGGCAGATCGCGCGCATCGACCGGACCGACGGCGATATCGATGCGCTGTCGAAACGACTGGCATATATCCGCACATGGACCTATGTGGCGCAGCGCAATGGCTGGGTCACCGATGAAAGCCATTGGCGCGATGAGACCCGCGCGATAGAAGACAGGGTGTCCGACGCGCTGCATGACCGTCTGACCCAGAGATTTGTGGATCGCCGCACCTCGGTGCTGTTGCGGCGGCTCAAGCAGAAGGAGGCCCTCTTGGCCGAAGTGAACGACAAGGGTGAGGTGACCGTCGAAGGTGAATTCGTCGGGCGGCTCGAAGGGTTCCGCTTCCGCGAGGACAAGGCGGCGGCAGGCGCGGATGCGAAGGCGCTGAAGGCGGCCTCGCTGCAGGCGCTGGCGCCGCATTTCCACCTGCGCGCCGACCGCTTCTACAACGCCCCCGATACCGAGATCGACTTCACCGAACAGGGCGGCCTGATGTGGGGCGAACATGCGGTGGGCAAGCTGGTCGTGGGGCCGGAACCGCTCAAGCCGCAGATCGACGTCTTCGTCGACGACGCCGCAGGCCCCGAGATCGCGCAGAAGGTTCAACGGCGGCTGCAGCATTTCCTCGACCGCAAGATCGCGGCGCTGTTCGAGCCGCTTCTGACGCTGGCGCGGGACGAGGCGCTGACCGGGCTTGCGCGCGGCTTTGCCTTCCGGCTGGTCGAGAACCTCGGCATCCTGCCGCGCGATGCGGTGGCCACCGAGGTGAAAGAGCTGGACCAGGACGCGCGCGGCGCGCTGCGCAAGCATGGCGTGCGGTTCGGGCAGTTCACGATCTTTCAGCCGCTGCTGCTGAAACCCGCGCCGACGCGGCTGCGGCTGGTGCTGTGGTCGCTGGCGCAGGGGCTGGACGAATTTCCCGAAGCGCCGCCGCCGGGTCTGGTGACCGTGCCTGCGTCGATCCTGAACCTGCCCAATTACTATGCCATGGCGGGGTATCGTCAGGCGGGCGAACGCGCGATCCGCATCGACATGCTGGAACGTCTGGCCGACATGCTGCGGGCCGAGGATTCGCGCGCGGGCTTCGAGGCGAAGGCCGACATGCTGTCGATCACGGGACTCACGCTCGACCAGTTCGCGGACCTGATGCAGGGGCTGGGCTACCGCGCCGAAAAGGGTGAACGCCCGCGCCAGCGCCCTGCGCCCGAGGTTGTCGCGCCCGAGGTTGCCGCGCCCGAGGCGGCCGCACCCGAGGCGACCGAAGCGCCCGAAACGCTTGAGGCCACCGAGACGTCCGAGGCCACCGAGACGCCCGTCCCGGTCGAGGTTGCCGAGACCCCCGCGCCCGAGACACCCGAGGTGGTGGCCGACGCCCCCGCCGCCGAGGCAGAGGTCTTCTACACCTTCACCTGGGGCGGCAACCGCCGCCAGGAGCGTCGCCCGAAAGGCCGCCCGCAGGGCGGCACCGCGCGCCCCGACGCGCCGCGCGGCGACAGGCCCCAGGGGCAGCCTCAGGGCCGGCCCAAGGGCAAGCCGAAGGGCCGCCGCGACGGCAAGCCCGAGGACAAGGGCCCGCGCAGCTTCGAGGCCCGCCCCCCGCGCCCCGAAAAGAAGATCGACCCCGACAACCCCTTCGCCGCCGCGCTGATGGGCTTCAAGGGCAAGGTCTGACGTGACAGACGCCCCGGGCGCAGGGCGCCAGCGTCTCGACAAGTGGCTGTGGCAGACGCGCTTCTTCAAGACGCGCGCGCTGGCCGCGAAGGGCAAGCAATATCTTTGTGCTCTAGCGATGA
>CAZNMV010000367.1:0-3548 GCA_964573835.1 uncultured Aestuariivita sp.
AGGACCCCCGCGCGGGCTGGTCCCTTCGGGGATACCGCCGCATGGCAGCCTCGGCCAAAGGGGGTCGGGTAGGCAGCTTGAGGCGCGCGGGCAACCGCGCGTCCAGAGGAATGGCCATCCACCGGCGGGCGACCGCCGGGGACAGAATCCGGCTTACAGGCCTTCCGCGCATCTTCGCCTGTTCCGCCGCCGAAACCGGGTTGACTCGGCCCCGGCGACGGGTAAAAGCGGGCGCTCATAGGAATTCCCCGAAAAGCCGCGTCTTTTCGGATGCAGGAGACACGAAATGGCGAAGCCGACCACGATCAAGATCCGCCTCAATTCGTCGGCGGGCACCGGGCACTTCTATGTGACCAAGAAGAACCCCCGCACCATGACCGAAAAGATGGTGGTCCGGAAATACGACCCCGTGGTGCGCAAGCATGTCGAATACAAGGAAGGCAAGATCAAGTAAGCCTGCCTTCCGGGCACAGGATCGGGGCCACGCCGCGTGCGTGGCCTTTTGCGTTTGTGGGATGCGGCTCCGCGCGGGAATGACGCTATACTGGGGCGAGTCGCGACAACCCGGGGGAGGGAACCGCCATGAGCCGCAGGATGATCGCCACGCTGGGCGCCGCCCTTGTCCTGACCGGCTGCGCGCAATCGCAGAGCGTGGGCTTTACCGGGATCGGGTCGGAAGGGGCGGGTTTCGGCACGGGCGCGGTGACGTCTTCCTATGCGCGTGCCGCTTTCACAGGACCCGCGCCCGATGCCGCGACGCTGCGCGCGGCGCTGACCGCACCGCCGCTTGACGGGTTCGCGACATCGCTGGGTGGGGAACCGGTCGAGGTCCGCCGCGTCGCGCTGGGCGCGGGCGTCTATGCCGTGGTCACGCGCCCCGGGGGCGCGGGCGCGGTGAGCGGGCAGGCCCTTCAGATCTTCCGGCTGAACGCCGCGGCGCTGACGAATTGCCGGCAGGCGGGGGCCTTCCTCAGCGATCCGGCTGCGGGATCGGTGGCAACGCTCGCCTGCTGAGGGGCAACGAAAAAGGCCGGTCGCGGGGACCGGCCTTTCCGTTTGTGGGTATGTGCGGCGCTTATTCGCGATTGCCGAAGAGCTGCAGCAGCATCATGAACATGTTGATGAAGTTCAGGTAGAGGCTCAGCGCGCCCATGATGCCCGCCTTGGCAAGCCATTCCTGATCACCATGTGCGGCATGCGCGATGTAGGTATTCTTGATGTTCTGCGTGTCGAAGGCGGTGAGGCCCGCGAAGATCAGGACGCCAAGGACCGAGATCGCGAACATGATCGCGGGCGAGCCGAGGAAGATGTTGATGATCGAGGCGACGATCAGGCCGATCACGCCCATGATCAGGAACGACCCCCAGCCCGAAATGTCCTTCTTGGTGGTGTAGCCCCAGAGCGACAGACCGGCGAAGGCGATCGAGGTCACGAGGAACACCTGCGCGATCGACATGTCGGTGAAGGCCATGAAGATCCACGAGATCGACAGACCCATGACCGAGGCGAAGACATAGAAGAACAGCTGCGCGGCTGCCGCCGACAGGCGGTTGATCGCGGCGCTGAAGGCGAAGACCATGATCAGCGGCGCGAACATGACGATCCAGCCCAGGATATTGGGCGACAGCGTGATCGGGTCGCGGAAGATGCCCAGCAGCGCGGGCGAGGTGCCCACGGCCCATGCGACGGCGAAGGTCAGCAGCATGCCGACCGACATCGTCCCGTAGACCTTGTTCATGTGCGCGCGCAGGCCTTCGTCGATCTGTGCGGCGCGTGCACCAGCGACTGTGCGGATAGTGTCAAATTCAGCCATCAAGCTCTCCATCAGACGACGTTTCTAGCCACCGCAGGTCAGTGCGACGGTCTTGACGGAAATATCGGTTCCGGATGCGTCTTTTTCAAGTATTTCCGTAAGGCTTTGTGTCCCGAGGTGCCGCGCAGGGCGAATGCGTTGCGGGCGCTGCGACAATACGCGCAGGCCGCGCGGGATTGATGCGCGGCTGTGATCGCGGGCCTTGCCCGGCGCGCGGCACTGCGGCAGGCTGTGATGATGGGGCAGGGGACAGGACGATGACCGGGGCACCGCGGGGCTTTTTCGCCGACTACATCACCCGCACGGGCGAGCGGTCGCTGATGAAATGGCTGCATTATTTCGACGTCTACGACCGCGAACTGGCCCGCTTGCGCGACCGGCCCCTGACCTTTCTGGAAATCGGCATCTTCCGCGGCGGATCGATTCCCATGTGGGCCGAGTATTTCGCGCCGGGCAGCCGCCTTGTCTTTGCCGATATCGACCCGGCCTGCGCTGCGCTCGAGATACCCGGCACCCATGTGCGCATCGGCAATCAGGCCGACCCGGCGTTCCTCGCCGCGCTGGCGGCGGAATTCGGGCCCTTCGACGTGGTGCTGGATGACGGAAGCCATCTCTGCCCGCACCAGATCGCGAGCTTTGAAGGCCTCTGGCCGCATCTGGCCGATGGCGGGCTCTATGTGGTCGAAGACTGCCACACCTCGTACTGGCCGGGGTTCGGCGGCGGGTATCGGGCCCCGGGCAGTTTCATCGAACATGCCAAGGGCCTGATCGACATCATGCATTCGTGGTACACCGAGGATGATGCCGCCTTCCCGGTCGATCCGCGGGCGCGGGCGCTGGAGGCGGTGCGCTTCTACGATTCCATCGTTGTGCTGGAAAAGCGGCTGCGCGCGGACCGGCCCACATCCTTCGTGTCGCGCAACGGGGTCGTCACCACGACGCAGCGTCCGCTCGATATCCGCGGGCGAAGGTCGATGTTCGCGGGCCGCGACGGCGGCTGAAGGCGCGCGTCAGTCGCGCCATGTGGTGGGCACGTCCCAGGCGGGGCGGGCGGCTTCGGCCATGGCCTCGGTGCGGGTCACGCCGATATCGGCCAGCGCGCGGTCGTCGAGGCGGGCCAGCGCGCGGCGTTGCCGCCAGAGCGCGATCATGCCGTCGAGGTCGAAGGCGCGGCCCCGGAACCGGCCCCGGGTGCGTCCCGGCGCGATGCCGAGCGCGGTTGCGATCTGGGTCATCTCGTATCTCCTGTTTCCTGATGGGTTCAGGCGGTTTCATCAATCTGCTTGATGTATATGGCGCGCCGGGGTTATGGTTAAATCGAATGTTTGTGGCATCTTTCATCAGGGATCGTGATATATGCGCAATCTGGACATCACGACGCTGCGTTCCTTCGTGGCGGTCGCCGATACCGGCGGCGTGACGCGGGCGGCGGGCTTTCTGCATCTGACGCAATCGGCGGTGTCGATGCAGATCAAGCGGCTGGAAGACATGCTGGGCATCGACCTTCTCGACCGCAGCGGGCGGGGCATTACGCTGACGGCGGCGGGCGAACAGTTTCTGCAATATGCGCGCCGCATGGTGGCGCTGAACGATGAGGTGATCGCGCGGCTCACCCACGAGGCCTTCGAGGGCGAAGTGATCCTGGGCGTGCCCCATGACATCGTCTATCCGGCGATCCCGCGGGTTCTGCAGCAGTTCAACGTGGCCTATCCGCGGGTGAAGGTGCACTTGATCT
>CAZNMV010000368.1:0-3538 GCA_964573835.1 uncultured Aestuariivita sp.
GCGGCGCGGATTACCACCTCAAAAATCCAGGTTCACCACGTTGAGCGCGTTTTGCTGTATGAATTCCCGCCGGGGTTCCACCACGTCGCCCATGAGCTTGGTGAACAGATCGTCCGCCTCGGCCATGTCCTCGATCCGCACCTGCAGGAGCGTGCGCGCCGCCGGATCCAGCGTGGTTTCCCACAACTGGTCGGGGTTCATCTCGCCCAGACCCTTGTAGCGCTGCAGCGACAGGCCCTTTTCGCCCTCTTCCAGGATCGCCTTGAGCAGGTCCAAAGGCCCGTGCACCAGCTGCCCCCGGTCCTTGCGCAGAAGCGTCGCGGGGCGGCCATAGGTTTCCTGCAGGCTTTGCGTGAAACTGCCCGACCGCCGCGCCTCGCCCGACCGCAGCATGGGGCCGTCGAGCGTGCGCACCTCTTCCACCCCGCGCAGCAGGCGTGCCAGCCGGACGCCCATGTCCTGCGTGATCCGGCCGGTCCAGCCACGTTCGTATTCCAGCGCGATCATGTCGAGCCGCGCCGCCACCCGGTCGGCCACGCCCTGCAGGTCGGCATCGACCGCGCCGGGCACGAAGGCCCCCGCGATCGCCGCCTGTTCGAGGATATGGCGCGGGTACAGCGTGGGAAACGCGTCAAGCACGCGCTTCAATTGCCGCGCCTCCTCGACCACGCGGACAAGGTCCTGGCCGGTGATCTCTTCCCCCGTGCCGAGCCGCAGGACGGCACCTTCGACGCCCTGCTGGACAAGGTAATCGTCCAGCGCCGCCTGATCCTTCAGATAGACCTCGGACTTGCCGCGCGCCACTTTGTAAAGCGGCGGCTGCGCGATATAGAGGTACCCCCCTTCGATCAGCTGCGGCATCTGCCGGTAGAAGAAGGTCAGAAGCAGCGTCCGGATATGCGCGCCGTCGACGTCGGCGTCGGTCATGATGATGATCTTGTGATAGCGCAGCTTGGCGATGTTGAATTCATCGCGCCCGATCCCGGTGCCCAGCGCCATGACAAGGTTCCCGATCTCCTGGCTGCCCAGCATCCGGTCGAACCGTGCGCGCTCCACGTTCAGGATCTTGCCGCGCAAGGGCAGGATCGCCTGCGTGCGCCGGTCACGCCCCGTCTGGGCCGACCCACCCGCGCTGTCGCCTTCCACAAGGAACAGCTCCGACTTCGCCGGGTCCTTTTCGGCGCAGTCCTTCAGCTTGCCGGCCAGATAGTTCACGTCCATCGCCGTCTTGCGCCGCGTCAGTTCACGCGCCTTGCGCGCCGCCTCGCGCGCCAGCGCCGCCTCGACGATCTTGCCGACGATCATGCGGGCGTCGGTCGGGTTTTCCTCGAACCACTCGCCCAGCTTTTCGCCCAGAAGGTTCTCGACCGCGGGGCGCACTTCGGACGACACCAGCTTGTCCTTGGTCTGCGAACTGAACTTCGGGTCGGGCACCTTGACCGACAGGACACAGGTCAGCCCCTCCCGCGCATCGTCGCCGGTGAAGGTGATCTTTTCCTTCTTCGCGATCCCGCTGTCCTGCGCATAGCGCTGGAGCACCCGCGTCAGCGCACCCCGGAAGCCCGCCAGATGCGTGCCGCCATCGCGCTGGGGGATGTTGTTGGTGAACGGCAGGACATTCTCGTGATAGCTGTCGTTCCACCACAGCGCGGCTTCGATCCCGATATTGTCGCGTTCGCCGGTGATGAAGATCGGTTCCGGCATAAGGCCCGTCTTGTGCCGGTCGAGGTATTTCACGAATTCCCGCACCCCGCCGTCATAGAAAAGCTCGGTCCGCAGCGGCTGCGCCGGGCGTTCGTCTTCGAGGATGATGCGCACCCCGGAATTGAGGAAGGCGAGCTCCCGCAACCGCCGTTCCAGCGTCTCGAAACTGTAATCGAGGTTCGAGAAGGTCCCGGTCGACGCAAGAAACCGCACCTCGGTCCCCGTGCGCCCCTCGGACGGGCCGACGACGCGCAGGTGTTCCACCGTGTCGCCATGTTCGAACCGGGCGACATGCTCGTGCCCTTCGCGCCAGATGCGCAGCTCCAGCCAGACCGACAGCGCGTTCACCACGCTGACGCCGACGCCGTGCAGACCGCCCGACACCTTGTAGGAATTCTGGTCGAATTTGCCGCCCGCATGCAGCTGGGTCATGATGACCTCGGCCGCGCTGACGCCTTCGCCTTCATGGATGCCCACCGGGATGCCGCGGCCGTTATCGGCGACCGAGACACTGGAATCGGCATGGATCTTCACGCGGACATGGTCGGCATGACCGGCCAGTGCTTCGTCGATGCCGTTGTCGACGACCTCGTACACCATGTGGTGCAGGCCCGACCCGTCATCGGTGTCGCCGATATACATGCCGGGGCGCTTGCGGACCGCCTCTAACCCCTTGAGAACCTTGATTGAATCGGCCCCGTATTCCTGGGACGATCGTGCCGCGTCGGACATCCGCGAAATCCTTCTGTCTTGCCCGTGATTTATACGATTTCTGGGGGGGGATGTCACGCATCCGCCCCAGATTTTGTGGTTACAGGAAGGGAATCGCCAACCCCACCAGAACCATGGCCCAGCCCGCCGCAAGATTGGTCATCCGCAGCGCCCGGGGCGACGCCACCAGCCGCCGCGCCCGGTCGATGAACAGAGCGAAGATCAGGTTCCCCGCCAGCGGGATCACAACCGACATGGCCACGATCACCGCGATATCGGCCGCCGTCACCGTGGCCAGATCGAAGAACCCCGGCAGCACGCCCATGTAGAAGAGTATCGCCTTGGGGTTGCCCAGGATCGCGACGACGCCCGCCACGAAGCCCGCCCGCAGACCGGGACGCGTCAGGCGGCGATCGCTGTCGATGGCTGCGTCCGCCGTGCGGATCGCCTGCCATCCCATCCACAGGAACACCGCGCAGGCGACCCAGCGCAGGACGGTCATGATCCCGTCCACCTCGGCCACCACCCAGGCCAGTCCCAGGATGGCCAGGAAGGGCCAGACGATATCGCCCACCGACACGCCCACCGCCAGCGGCCAGGCCGCCTGGAACCCCCCTGACATCGACCGCGCGATGAGCGCGAGCCAGACCGGCCCCGGCGTCAGGAACAGCACCAGAAGCGCGCCGGCATAAAGCACAAGCTGCGGCAGGGTCACGGTCATGTCGCAGCCCTCACATGGCTTTCGCCGCCCGCCTCGGTCACTTCAAGGTATTGCGCCCGCACGCCCAGTTCCGCGAACAATTCCGGCCCCGTCCCCGTCATCCAGGCCTGCGCGCCCAAGGCGCAGACCTCGTCATAAAGCGCCGCGCGGCGGCCCGCGTCAAGATGCGCCGCGACCTCGTCCAGAAGAAGGATGGGCGGCGCGCCGATCTCTTCGGCCAGCGCGCGCGCATTGGCCAGGATCAGCGACACCAGAAGCGCCTTCTGTTCCCCGGTGGAACAGTCGCGCGCGGGTACACCCTTGGCGGCATAGACGCCGTACAGGTCCGTCCGGTGCGGCCCGACCAGCGCGCGGCCTGCGCCCATGTCGCGCAACCGGCTTTCGGCCAGCGCTGCGCGCAGG
>CAZNMV010000369.1:0-3520 GCA_964573835.1 uncultured Aestuariivita sp.
CCGAGGGCAAAGTCACCTCGAGATATCCGGGCCCTTCGATCGCGAGGTCGAGATCGCCGCCGGTTTCCGACAGCGCGCCCTGTGCCAGAAGGATGGTGACCGCCGCAGGCCGCACGCCAAGGCCCAGCTGCACCCCGGTCGGCAGGACGGTGCCGTCGGCGGCGTTGACACTGCCCGCGCGGGCGAATTGCTGGTAATGCAGATCGGCGAATTCCGCGCGCCGCGCGTTGTAGCCGGTGGTCGACATGTTGGCCAGGTTGTTCGAGATCGTCTCGACCCGCATCTGCTGGGCCGACATGCCGGTCGCGGCGATGTCCAGTGCGCGCATGGTATTCTCCTCAGGTGGGGCGGGTCAGCGCGGCCAGGGCGGACCGGATGCGCTGATCTTCGGCGTCAAGAAAGCTTTGTCCCAGTTCGTAGGCGCGCTGCACCGTGACCATCCGGGCCAGTTGCGACACGGCATCGACGTTCGACGCCTCGAGACTGCCCTGCACGATCCGCGCGGCATCCGCCGGGACCGTCCCGGCCGGCGCGGCGAAGCGCACGCCATCCTCGCGCGTCAGCGTCAGCGGGTCGGCGGGCAGGACCAGGCCGTTCTGGCCCACGGGCGTGGCCCGCGCGCTGATCGTGCCGTCGGCGGCGACCGCGATGCCGGTCGCGCCGGGGGGGATGAAGACCGGGGCGCCCCCGGCGTCGAGAACGCGGAACCCCTCTGGCGTGACAAGATCGCCTTCGGCATTCGGGGTGAAGTGCCCCGCGCGCGTCAGCCGTTCGCCCGCCGGGGTTTCGATCAGGAAGAACCCGTCGCCGTCGATGGCCAGATCGAAGGTGCCGCCGGTCGCGGTCAGGCTGCCCTGCATCATCGACGTCGCCCGAACATGGGCATGGGCCATGGAGACCGAGGGCGCATCCTCCATCCGCCGGACATGTTCGGCGAAGACCAGCCCCTCCTGCCGGAAGCCGGTGGTGGCGGCATTGGCGATGTTGTTCGCGACAACCTGCATTTCGCGCAACAGGCCGGATTGCCGCGACAGCGTGACAGAGCCGGTAAGATCCATTCTAACCTCCTGAAACGAGTGGAAGAATCTGTGTCTGGAAAAAGGCGACAAGGCTTTGTGTCATGAAGCCCATCGACACCCAGAAGACCGCGACGATGGCGGCCATCTTGGGCACGAAGGTCAGCGTCATCTCCTGGATCGAGGTCAGCGCCTGCAGCAGACCGATGACCAGCCCTGCGACAAGGGCGACCCCGAGGATCGGCAGCGACAGCGCCACCGAAACCCACAGGCCCTGCCGCAGGACGTCGAGGAAGACGGCGTCGCCCAGCATGTCAGACCGGCATCCGCAGGATTTCCTGATAGGCCTCGACCACGCGATTGCGCAGCGTCACCGCGGTTTCGACCGCGAGTTCGGTCTGCGCCAGCGCCTGGACCAGCGCATGCGGGTCGGCGGTGCCGGTCATCGCCTGCAGCGACAGGGTTTCGCTGTCGCGCAGGGTGGCGGCAAAGTCGCGGGCCGCGGTTTCCAGCACCCGCCCCGCCTGCGGATCGGGTTGGGTGACGTTGCGTGCGGCAGAGTACTGCGCCGCGGCGGTCAGGTTGCGAATGTCCATTCTGGCACACTCCTATCGTCTGAGAAGATCCATGAGGCCCGACGACATCTGCCGGGTCTGTTCGAACATTTTGAGATTGGCCTCATAGCTGCGCTGGGCCTGCCGGGCGTCGGCGAGCTCCATGATGAGATCGACGCCCGACCCGGTGTAATGCCCGGTCGCATCGGCGAGAGGATGCCCGGGGTCGTAGATGCGCGGCAGATCGCGCCGGTCGAGCCGGACATCCCCGGTGCGCACCTCGCCCACCGTGCCACCGGCCTGCACCTCGCGCTCAAAAGGCAGGGTCTTGCGGCGGAAGCCGGGCGTGTCGGCATTGGCGATGTTTTCCGACACGACCAGCAGGCGCTGGGCCTGGGCCCGCAACCCGCTTGCGGTGACAGAGAGGGCGCTGGAAAAATCGGTCATGGCCGCCCTCACGCGTTGCGGCCGAGTGCGGTGCGCAGCACCGTCAGCCCGGACTTGTAGATCGCGATGGCGCGGTCGTGCTGGCGCTTGACCTCGACCGCGCGCAGCATCTCGGCCTCGATGGTGACGCCGTTGCCGTTCGCGCCCGTCGAGCCGCGGATATCGGCAAGGCGCAGGGCGTCATCGCCCGGCGTGCCGAACAGGTGCCCGGGGCGCGTTGCCTTTGGCGTCATCGCGTCGGGTCCGCTGCGCACCATCTCGCCGAAAGGGACGAGGTCGCGCGGGCGGAAGCCCGGCGTGTCGGCATTCGCCATGTTTTCGGCCACCAGGGCCTGCCGCTGCCCGGCATGGCGGGCCATGGCGTGCGCGGTCTTGAACACATCCAGTGTCGTGAACATCGGGGCTTCTCCCTCGATCCGTCTCAACCGGGGATTAAGGGTGATTCCTTTAGATTCGGTTTGCGACACCGGATCAGGAAGGATGCCCGATGACAGATACCCTCGCCGCGCTGACGGCAGAGATCGTAGCGCTGCGGCGCGCGCAGGCGCTGGGCCGGGTGTCTGCCGTGCAGGCCGGGGCGGTGTCGGTGTCTGGTCTGGCCGATATCGCGCGGCTGGGCGACCATCTGTCGATCCGGGCGCGTGGTGGCGCCGGCCTTCTGGCCGAAGCGGTGCGCATCGCCGACGGCGTGGTCACGGCCTTGCCGCATGATCCGCCTTCGGGGATCGCGCTGGGCGATGCGGTGGTGCATCTTGGCCCGCAGGACCGGATCGCACCTGCCGATCACTGGATCGGCCGGGTGATCGACCCTTATGGGCGACCGCTGGACGATGCGCCGCTCATGCGCGGGCCGGGGGACCGCCCGGTGCTGGCCCCGCCCCCGCCGGCGGCGGGGCGGCGCGGTCTTGGCCCGCGGCTGGAAACCGGGCTTGCAGCGCTGAACACCTTCCTGCCTTTGGTGCGCGGGCAGCGGATCGGGCTGTTCGCGGGGTCGGGCGTCGGCAAGTCGCGGCTTCTGGCGGCGCTCTGCCGGAGGATGCAGGCGGATGTGGTCGTGCTGGCCCTGATCGGCGAACGTGGGCGCGAGGTGCGGCAGTTCACGCGCGACGTTCTGGGGGATGAGGGGATGGCGCGCGCGGTCGTCGTCGCGGCGACGTCGGACCAGTCGCCTCTGGTGCGGCGACGCTGCGGCTGGGCGGCGATGGCGGTGGCGGAACATTTCCGCGACCGGGGGCGGAACGTGCTGCTTCTGGCCGATTCGGTCACACGGTTCGCCGAAGCACATCGCGATATCGCGCTGCAGGGCGGCGAATTGCCGGCGCAGCGCGGGTTTCCGGCCTCGACCGGGCAGATGATCACCGCGCTTTGCGAACGGGCCGGTCCGGGCGGCGACGGGCAGGGCGACATCACGGCGGTCTTCAGCGTACTGGTCGCAGGCTCGGACATGGAAGAGCCGGTGGCCGACATCCTGCGCGGCGTTCTGGACGGTCACGTGATCCTTGA
>CAZNMV010000370.1:0-3517 GCA_964573835.1 uncultured Aestuariivita sp.
AGAGCGTCTTGAACATCCGCGCGGCGACGCCCGCATGGCTGCGCATGCCGATCCCCACGACCGAGACCTTGGCGACGTTGGTATCGGCTTCCAGCCGGTCGAACTTGATCAGCCCGGCCTCGCGCGCATCGTTGAGGGCTTTTTCGGCGCGCTTCATCTGATCGACGGGGCAGGAGAAGGTCATGTCGGTCACGCCGCCGGCATGGCCCTGGTAATTGGTCTCGGACACGTTCTGCACGATCATGTCGACATTGACGCCCGCATCGGCCAGCGGGCCGAAGATCGAGGCGGCGATGCCGGGGCGATCCTCGATCGTGACGAGGGTCATCTTGGCCTCGTCACGCGAGAAGGCGATACCGGAGACGGCTTTGGATTCCATGATAAGCTCCTCGTCGCAGACCAGCGTGCCTGCAGTGTCGTTTGGTTCCTCGAACGAGCTGAGCACACGCAGCTTGACGTTGTAGCGCATGGCCAGCTCGACCGAGCGGGTTTGCAGCACCTTCGCACCCAGGCTGGCCAGTTCCAGCATTTCCTCGAAGGCGATCTTGTCCAGCTTGCGGGCCTTGGGGCTGACGCGGGGATCGGTGGTATAGACCCCATCCACATCGGTGTAGATGTCGCAGCGTTCCGCATTGAACGCTGCGGCAAAGGCGACGGCGGTGGTGTCCGACCCGCCCCGGCCCAGCGTGGTGATCCGGCCCTCGGGCGAGATGCCCTGGAAGCCCGCGACGACCGCGACCTTCATGCCTTCGGCGAACTTGGCGTTGATGTTGTCGGTCGGGATTTCCTCGATCCGGGCTGCGGAATGGGCCGATGTGGTGATCAGCGGCACCTGCCAGCCCTGCCAGCTGCGCGCGGGGACGTCCATTTCCTGCAACGTCAGGGCCATCAGACCGGCGGTAACATTCTCGCCCGAGGACACGACGGCGTCATATTCGCGCGCGTCGTAGAAGGGCGAGATTTCCTGCACCCATCCGACCAGTTCGTTGGTCTTGCCGGACATGGCCGAGACGATGACGATCACGTCATAGCCTTTTGCGACCTCGACGCCGACCCGCTTGGCGGCGCGCTTGATCCGGTCGAGGTTGGCGACGGAAGTGCCGCCGAATTTCATCACGAGAACGGGCATGGTCTGTCCTTGGTCGCAAGCTGCGCCCGCGTGTAATCCGTCACGGCCCTGCACGCAATATCAATCACGCCGGGGCTGCTGATCATATGTCCCGGAATATCTGCCGGTTCCGGGGCTGTGGTGGCGGCATCGCCTCTAACGATAGTCGACGGGCATGGCCTTGCGGGTTGCGGCATCGGGGGCGGCATCGTTAAGCTGGTGCGGGGGCAGGCCCCTGACCGCAGTGACACGAAGAAGAACAGGAGACCGGAATGACCACATCAGCCCTGCGCGCCGGGTTGCGCCCACCCGCACGTATCCGCGCGGCCCGCCAGCTTGCTGCGGCCACCGCCATGGCCTTGATCTGTGCCGCGCCGGTTGCGGCGCAATCGGCCGATGACATCCTGGACGGGTCCGATCCCGGCGCGATCCTTGAGATCGCCCGCGGCTATGGCTCGGCCATGCTGGATGTCGACGGGGTGGGCGATCCCAAGATCAGCGGCAGGATCGACGGGCAGCCCTATGATGTCTTCTTCTATGGCTGCGACGATGGCGGGCTGAACTGCAACTCGTTGCAGTTCACGACATGGTTTGGTGGCACACGCCCCGGGCCCGAGGTCTTGAGCAACTGGAACAACGAGAACCGTTTCGGCACGGTCTATCTGGATCGCGACGGCGATCTGGCGATCGACATGGACGTGAACCTGTTCGGGGGTGTCACCCGCCGAAATCTGGATGACACCTTCGACTGGTGGCGCGTGGTGCTGGACGAGGTGCGCGCCGATCTGGTCGACTAGCCTGCCGCTTCCGCTGATGGATATTTGAGGCAAGAAGAAACAGGGCGCGCGGCCCTGTCAGAACGGATGGGCGCGCCCGTCCCATGTCTCGAAACAGCCGGTCGTGTCCAGCGACAGCGCATCGAAGCGCGTGGCAAGGCCGCTTGCGGATTGATCCACGGTGATTTCGGCGGCGCTGCCGCCCATGTCGGTCTGCACCCAGCCCGGATGATAGATGCCCACGGCCATGCCGCGCGGTTGCAGATCGGCGGCAAGGTTTCGCCCGAGGTTGAGGGCCGCGGCCTTGGACGCGCGGTAGATATAGCTGCCGCCGGGCGCGCGGGTGTCGCTGCCCATCTGGGACGAGATGATGGCGATCTTCGGGGCGGTGGCGCGGGCCAGGTTTGGCAGAAGCGCCTGCACCGCAAGGAAGACGCCCGTCACATTGGTGGCGAAAGTATCCGCCCAGAGCGGCGCGGGATAGCCGTCGTCAAGGCTTTGCCCCTTGTCGACATAGATGCCCGCGTTGCAGATCAGCAGATCCACGGGCGCCTCGCCCAGCGTTGCGGCCAGCCGCGCATGGCCGGCCGGGTCCGTCACATCGAGGGGCAGCAGCCCGTCGCCGCCGGCGCGCGAGGTGCCGGTGACCTAGTGGCCCTGGCCGAGGTAATGGGCGCGCAGCGCCTGTCCGATGCCGCGGCTGGCGCCGGTGATCACGATATGCATGGGATGTCCTGTTCTGCTGGGGTCAATTGGTCTTGCGGCGGGGCATGAAGGGCAGGGGGGCGATGGGCACCCCGTCTTCCAGCAGGCGGCGCGCCTCTTCGGGGCGGGCCTCGCCGAAAATGGCGCGGTCGGGCGCCTCGCCCTCATGGATGGCGCGCGCCTCGCGGGCGAAGTCGCGGCCGACATAGTCGGAATGCGTCTCGATATGCTGGCGCAGGGCGGCCAGCGCCTGTTCGGCGGGGGTGGTGGCCTGTGCGGCGAGCGGGCTCGGGGGCTGCTTATCGGGCGCATCGGTGGGCGGCGTGGCGGAACGCGCCGGGCGCACGCGGGGCGCCATCACGGCCTTGTCCACCGAAGTCGCGCCGCAGATGGTGCAGCTGATCATGCCGGCGCGGGCCAGCTTGTCATAGGCCTCGGACGACTGGAACCAGCTGTCGAAGCGATGGTCATTGCTGCATTTCAGCGAGAACTGGATCATCTGGCCTGCTCTGCGGTCATCGCGCCATCTGCCCCGGGCGCTTGCGGGGTGCCATGGTGCCGCGGTCCACCGGAATGCGCCTGCGCCCTGACTGTATCCAGACATATAGGCTTGGCCCGCGAAATCAAGTCAGCGCCGCAGCCGTCGGGGATCGAAATGGCGGATGATCTGCGCCAGTTCGGGTTCCTGCACGGCCTTGGCGGCCTTCTTCTGGCTGAACCACTTGCGCCGCCGCGCCCCGGATTCGGGATAGTCCTCGGCCAGGTCGCGCACGCGCACGGGGTAGACCATGGCGACACAGGGCAGCAGCGTGTCCGGGCCCAGCACCTTGGCGTAGGAGAACATGCCCAGACAGATGTCGATGGCCTGACCCTCGACGCCCGCTTCTTCCCAGGCTTCGGTCATGGCGGCGCGGGCGGGGGTGACACC
>CAZNMV010000371.1:0-3493 GCA_964573835.1 uncultured Aestuariivita sp.
GGCGAAACATGCGCTCGATGTGCACGGGCTCGCGCGGGTCGCGGTGGTGGATTTCGATGTCCATCACGGCAACGGCACGCAGGACCTGCTGTGGGACGAGCCGCGCGCGCTCACCATCACCAGCCAGCAGATGCCGCTTTGGCCCGGCACAGGCAGGCCGTCTGACCGCGGGGCACATGACAACGTGCTGAACGTGCCCCTGCCGCCGGACAGCGACGGCGCGACGATGCGCGCGGAATACGAGGCGCAGGTCTTCCCCCGCCTGCGCGCCTTCCGGCCCGAGCTGATCGTGATCTCGGCGGGCTTCGACGCCCATGCCGACGATCCGCTCGCCCAGCTGAACTGGGTCGAGGATGACTTCGCCTGGCTGACAGACCGGCTGTGCGCCATCGCGGACGATGTCTGCGGCGGGCGGGTGGTCTCGACGCTGGAGGGGGGCTATGATCTGGCCGCATTGGCGCGGTCCGCCCGCGCCCATGTGGACGCATTGATGAAGGCCGCGACATGACCGAAAAACCCGTATCCGAAATGAGTTTCGAAGAGGCCATGCGCGAGCTGGAAGCCGTGGTCGACAAGCTGGAGCGGGGGGATGTCGCGCTTGACGCCTCAATCGCGCTTTATGAACGCGGCGCGGCACTCAAGAAGCGCTGCGAGGACGAGCTGAAGCGCGCCGAGGAGAAGGTGGCGCAGATCACGCTCGACACCGATGGCAACCCCACCGGGGCCAAACCGGTCGAGGGCATGTGACATTGTCCTTTCCCGACCGCCTTGCCGCCGATGCCGCGCGGATCGAGGCGCATCTGGCGGCCGAGATCGGGCGCCTCGGCGATCTGCCGGTGATCCGCGCCATGGCCTATGCCGCCGAAGGGGGCAAACGGCTGCGCGGGTTCCTCGTGCTGGAAAGCGCGCGCTTGCATGGCGTGGACGACGCCTGCGCCATCTGGCCGGCCTGCGCGATCGAGGCGCTGCATGCCTATTCGCTGGTCCATGACGATCTGCCCTGCATGGATGACGACGACCTGCGCCGCGGTCGCCCCACCGTGCACCGCAAGTGGGACGAGGCGACCGCCGTTCTGGCAGGCGACGCGCTGCAGACGCTGGCCTTCGAATTCGCCGCGCACCCCGAGGTGGGCCCGGGCGATGTGCGCGCCGATCTGGCGCTGAGCCTTGCGCGGGCGTCCGGCGCGCAGGGCATGGTGCTGGGTCAGGCGCTCGACATCGCGGCCGAAACGGCGGGGCGGACGCTGAGCCTTGACGAGATCACGGCGCTGCAGGCGGGCAAGACCGGGGCGCTGATCCAGTGGTCGGCCGAGGCCGGCGCGCGGCTTGCCGGTGCAGACACCGCGGCACTGTCAGCCTATGCGCGTGCGCTCGGCCTCGCCTTCCAGATTGCCGACGATATCCTCGACGTCGAAGGTGATGCGGCGACCGTGGGCAAGGCGGTGGGCAAGGACGCGGGCGCGGGCAAGGCGACGTTCGTGTCGCTTCTGGGTCTCGACGGGGCGAAACGCCGCGCCGGGGCGCTGGTGGACGAGGCCTGCGATGCGCTAGCTGTGTACGGTGAAGGGGCGGACTGCTTGCGGGACGCCGCCCGTTTCGTTATCTCGCGCCGTCACTGACGCGCGCGCCCGCAGGGGAAGACCGAAGATGACCGACCGCCCCAAGACCCCGCTTCTGGACCGCGTCACGCGGCCTGCCGATCTGAAAGGCCTGAGCGACCGCGAGTTGCGCCAGCTTGCCGACGAATTGCGCGCCGAGACGATCAGCGCCGTGTCGGTCACCGGCGGGCATCTGGGCGCGGGGCTGGGCGTGGTGGAACTGACCGTGGCGCTGCATGCGGTCTTCGACACGCCGCGCGACAAGCTGATCTGGGATGTGGGCCACCAGTGTTACCCGCACAAGATCCTGACGGGGCGGCGCGACCGCATCCGCACGTTGCGGATGAAGGACGGGCTGTCCGGGTTCACCAAGCGGTCGGAATCCCCCTATGACCCATTCGGCGCCGCGCATTCGTCGACCTCGATCAGTGCCGCTTTGGGCTTCGCCGTGGCGCGTGACCTTGGCGGCGTGGTGCCCGAGGGGCTGGGCGACGCCATCGCGGTGATCGGCGACGGGTCGATGTCGGCGGGCATGGCGTTCGAGGCGATGAACAATGCGGGCCACCTCAAGAAGCGCCTTTTCGTCATCCTCAACGACAACGAGATGTCGATCGCCCCGCCGGTGGGCGCGCTGTCGTCCTATCTGAGCCGCCTTTACGCCGAAGAACCCTTCCAGGATCTGAAGGCCGCCGCAAAGGGGGCGATCTCCTTCCTGCCCGAACCCTTCCGTGAAGGGGCAAAGCGGGCCAAGGACATGCTCAAGGGCCTCGCCGTGGGCGGGACCTTGTTCGAGGAGCTGGGGTTTTCCTATCTTGGCCCCATCGACGGGCATGATCTGGACCAGCTGCTGCCGGTGCTGCGCACGGTGAAGGCGCGGGCGACGGGGCCGATCCTGATCCATGTGCTGACGAAGAAGGGCAAGGGCTATGCCCCGGCCGAGCGTGCCCGCGACAAGGGCCACGCCACGGCGAAGTTCGATGTGATCACCGGCGAACAGGTCAAGACGCCGTCGAACGCGCCGAGCTATACCCGCGTCTTCGCGGACGCGCTGATCGATCAGGCGGGGCGCGACTACCGGATCGTGGCGGTGACGGCGGCGATGCCGGACGGGACGGGGCTGAACCTCTTTGCCGAACGCTATCCCAGCCGGTGCTTTGATGTCGGCATCGCCGAACAGCATGGCGTGACCTTCAGCGCGGCATTGGCGGCGGGGGGGATGCGGCCCTTCTGCACGATGTATTCCACCTTCCTGCAGCGCGGATACGATCAGGTCGTGCATGACGTGGCGATCCAGCGTCTGCCGGTGCGCTTCGCCATCGACCGCGCGGGGCTGGTGGGGGCGGATGGCGCGACGCATGCGGGGGCCTTCGATGTCGCCTACCTCGCCAACCTGCCGGGCTTCGTCGTCATGGCCGCGGCGGATGAGGCGGAGCTGGTCCACATGGTCGCCACCGCCGCCGCGCATGACGAGGGGCCCATCGCCTTCCGCTTTCCCCGCGGGGAGGGCGTGGGGGTCGAGATGCCGGAACGGGGCGTGCCGCTGGAGATCGGCCGCGGCCGCATGATCCGCGAAGGCGGGCGCGTCGCGATCCTGTCCTTCGGCACGCGGCTGTCCGAGGTGATGAAGGCGGCCGAGGCGCTGGAGGCGCGGGGCATCCGGCCCAGCGTGGCGGATGCCCGGTTCGCCAAGCCGCTCGACCGCGATCTGATCCTGCGGCTGGCGGCGACCCACGAGGCGCTGATCACGATCGAGGAAGGCGCGGTGGGCGGTTTCGGCAGCCACGTCGCGCAGCTGCTGGCCGAGGAAGGCGTGTTCGACACGGGGCTGAAGTTCCGGTCCATGGTGCTGCCCGACATCTTCATCGACCAGGCCAGCCCGGCGGACATGTATGCCG
>CAZNMV010000372.1:0-3490 GCA_964573835.1 uncultured Aestuariivita sp.
CCTTGGTGCCTTGGGCCACCTCGCGGCCCAAGGCCTCCATCGCGGCGCGCGCGGGCGCATCGTTGAGCCGGGCCAGAAGGGCGGCGCGCACTTCCTCTTCGAACCAGTGGCGCGCCTGGTCGGCACGGCGCGCCTCCCAGTGGCCTTCCGCCCGCCGCCAGTCGGTGAGCGCGGTGATCTCGTCCCAGGCCCGGCCAAGCCCCTCTTCGGCCAGCGCCGAGACCATCATCGCCTTGGGAAAATCGGGCGGGTCCTGCGGGCGCCTGCGCAGCAGACGCAGCGCCCCGGCGTAATCGGCGCAGGTCCGCATTGCGGCCGGTTTCAAGTCTCCGTCAGCCTTGTTGACAAGGATGAGGTCGGCCATCTCCATGATCCCGCGCTTGACGCCCTGCAATTCGTCGCCGCCCGCAGGCGCGAGCAGCAGAAGGAACACGTCCGACATCTGCGCCACCATCGTCTCGGACTGGCCGACGCCCACGGTTTCGATCAGCACGACATCGAAGCCCGCCGCTTCGCACAGCGCCACCGCCTCGCGCGTGCGGCGCGCGACACCGCCCAGATGCGTCTGGCTGGGCGAAGGGCGGATATAGGCGGCCTTCTCGCGGGCCAGCCGGTCCATCCGGGTCTTGTCGCCGAGGATCGACCCGCCCGACCGCGCGCTTGACGGATCGACCGCCAGCACCGCGACGCGCAGGCCCTGCGCGACCAGCATCATGCCGAAGGCCTCGATGAAGGTGGACTTGCCCACGCCCGGCGTGCCCGACAGCCCGATCCGCAGCGCCTGCCGCCCGGACCGGGACACCTGTTCCAGCAGCTCCGCCGCCTGCGCGCGATGATCGGCGCGGCCGCTTTCCACCAGCGTGATCGCGCGGGCCAGCGCACGGCGGTCGCCGTTCACGATGCTGTTGCCGATCTCTGCGATGTCCATGCGCCCATCCTTTCGTGCGCTTCATGGCTTGGGAGGGTCCGGCTTGTCCAGTCCGCAAGTCTTGTCACGTCCTACGGCGACGCTGGTCCTGACGCGCATATGGACGCGGCCGCAATCGGCCCCGGGGGCGGAACGGAGCGGTGCGCCGCCGCTGGACGCCCCCCGCCGCATCCGCGATAACGCGGCCATGACGCCGCTGCCCATCGACGCCACCCTGCCCGATCTGATCGCCGCGCTTGGTGCGCGGGGGCGTGCCGTGCTGCAGGCCCCGCCCGGCGCGGGCAAGACGACGCGGGTGCCGCTGGCGATGCTTGAGGCCGGGTTGACGGCGGGGCGCATCGTCATGCTCGAACCCCGCCGCCTTGCAGCCCGCGCCGCCGCCGCGCGCATGGCCGCGACATTGGGCGAAGAGATCGGCAAGACGGTCGGCTACCGCATCCGGGGCGAGGCGAAGGTCTCGGCCGCGACCCGGATCGAGGTTGTGACCGAAGGCATCCTGACCCGGATGATCCAGTCGCAGCCCGACCTGCCCGGCATCGGCGCGGTCGTCTTCGACGAATTCCACGAACGTTCCCTGAACGCCGATCTCGGTCTGGCGCTGTGCCTCGAGATCGCGGGGGCGCTGCGCGACGATCTGATCCTGCTGGCGATGTCCGCCACGCTCGACGCGCAGCCGGTGGCCGATCTGATGGAGGCACCCGTGGTCACCTCGGAAGGCCGCGCCTTTCCGGTCGATCTGCGCTGGCTTGACCGGCCGCTCGGCCCGGGCGCGCGCTGGCAGGACGCGCTGCACGATCTGGTGGTCGGGGCCGAGGCCGCGACGCGCGCCATGGGCGGCGGCCTCCTTGTCTTTCTCCCGGGCGAAGGCGAAATCCGCCGCGCCGAAGCCGCGCTGAAGGCCCGCCTGCCCGGCGATTGCCGGGTGCAGCCGCTGTTCGGTGCCATGGACTTCGCCGCGCAGCGCGCAGCGCTTGAGCCGCTGGCAGAGGGGCGCAAGGTGGTGCTGGCCACATCCATCGCGGAAACATCGCTCACCCTGCCCGACATAAGGGTCGTCGTCGATGCGGGCCGCGCGCGGCGGGCGCGGTTCGATCCCGGGTCGGGCATGTCGTGGCTGGTCACCGAACGGGTGACGCGGGCCGAAGCCACCCAGCGCGCGGGCCGCGCGGGGCGCGTGGCGGAAGGCGTCTGTTACCGGCTCTGGACGAAGGGGGAGGAAGGCGCGCTCGCCCCCTTCCCCCCGGCCGAGATCGAGGCGGCGGACCTTTCCGGGCTGGCGCTCGATCTGGCACTCTGGGGCGCGGGGCCAGAGGATCTGGCCTTCCTCACACGCCCCAATCCGGGGGCCTATGCGGAAGCGCAGGCGCTTCTGCGGATGCTGGGCGCGGTTGATGCGCGGGGTCTCATCACCGACCACGGGCGCAGGCTCGCCGCGCTGCCGCTGCACCCGAGGCTGGGGCACATGCTGGCCGTGGGCGGCAAGCCTGCCGCCGATCTGGCCGCCCTTCTGGGTGACCGGGACATCCTGCAGGGCGCGCCGGTCGACATGGTGCTGAGACTCGAAGCGCTGCGCGACACCGCACGCTTCCGCCGCGACCGTGGCTTCGGCCTGCGTGACACCACGCTGTCGCGGGTCAGGGACGAGTCACGTCGCCTGCGGCGCGATGCGGCAGAGGCAGGGGGGCTCTCTGACGCGGAACTCGCCGCGCTCGCCTATCCCGACCGGGTCGCGCAGCGGCGCCGCGGCGATCAGCCCCGTTATGTCCTGTCGGGAGGCAAGGGCGCGGTCCTGCCCGAAGGCGACCCGCTGGCGACCATGCCCTTCCTTGTCGTCACCGATACCGATGGCGACCCGCGCGAGGCCCGGGTGCGGGGCGCCTTCGTGATCTCCGAAGGCGAGATCCGCGCACTTTTCGCCGACCAGATCGCGGCGGTCGATGCCGTCGAATGGTCGCGCCGCGAGAACCGGGTCACCGCGCGGCGGCAGGAGCGGTTCGGCGCGCTGGTCCTTGCCGACCGCGCCTGGAGCGATGCGCCGCAAGACGCTGTCGCGCGCGCCATGTGCGAGGGCGTGCGGGCCTTGGGCCTGCGGCTTGACGGGGCGGCGGCGCGGCTGGCGGCGCGGGTGGAGCTTGCCCGCGGCGGCGGCGCGGACCTGCCCGATTTCTCGGAAGAGGGGTTGCTTGCGACACTCGAAGACTGGCTCGCCCCTCTGCTGGGCGGCGTGCGCAGCGCCGAGGATTGGCGGCGCTTCGACCCTTACCCGGCCTTGGCCGCGCGGCTGGGGTGGGAGCAGACGCAGATGCTCGACCGGATCGCGCCCGCGAAGTTCGAGACACCCTTGGGCCGGTCCGTTGCCATCGACTATTCCGGGGGTCTGCCGGAAATCGCCGTCCGTCTGCAGGAGATGTTCGGCCTCAGCACCCATCCGACCAGCGGCGGCGTGCCCTTGAAGATCACGCTTCTGTCGCCCGCCGGCCGCCCGGTGCAGGTGACGCAGGACCTGCCGGGCTTCTGGGACAATTCCTATACGGATGTGCGCAAGGACATGCGCGGACGATA
>CAZNMV010000373.1:0-3455 GCA_964573835.1 uncultured Aestuariivita sp.
CCTAGCTTGCCCGGAAAGGAGACCGCCACCCATGACCAACCCGCTTCTTGCCGCCTGGGACACGCCCTTCGGTCTTGCCCCCTTCGACCGGATTTCCGACGACGATTTCGCCCCCGCGCTCGACGCGGCGCTGGCGGCCCATCGCGATGAAATCGCCGCCATCGCCGGCAATCCCGAAGCGGCCAGCTTCGCCAATACCATCGCCGCGCTGGAAGCGGCGGGGCGCGGTCTGGACAAGGTCCTGTCGGTCTTCTTCACCGTGGCGGGCGCCGACAGCAACCCCAGGCGCGAGGAATTGCAGCGCGCCTTTTCCCCCAAACTCGCCGCCCATTACGCCGAGATCACGGCGAACAAGGCCCTTTTCGCCCGGGTTGACGCCGTCTGGCAGGGCCGCGACGCCGCGGGGCTGAGCGATGAAGAGGCGCGCGTCCTCATGCTCACCCGGCGGGGTTTTCTGCGGGCGGGCGCGGCCCTGACGGGCGAGGCCGACGCGCGGATGAAGGCGATCAAGGGGCGGCTGGCCGAACTGGGCACCGCCTTCACGCAGAACCTGCTGGCGGATGAACGCGACTGGTTCATGGATCTTTCCGACGAAGATCTCGAAGGTCTGCCGCGTTTCGTCACCGATGCGGCCCGCGCGGCGGGGGCGGAAAAGGGCCGCCCCGGCCCGGTCGTGACGCTGTCGCGCTCGCTCATCGTGCCGTTCCTGCAATTCTCGCCCCGGCGCGATCTGCGCGAACGCGCCTTCCGCGCCTGGGCCGCGCGCGGCGCCAATGGCGGTGCCACCGACAACCGCACCATCGCGGCGGACATCCTCGCCCTCAGGCACGAACGCGCGGGCCTTCTGGGCTATGACAGCTTCGCCGCCTACAAGCTGGAGACGGAAATGGCGGGCACGCCTGCCGCCGTGCGCGATCTGCTCATGGCGGTCTGGGACCCGGCCCGCGCCCGCGCCGAGGCCGACGCGCAGGTCCTGCAGGCGATGATGGCCGCAGACGGGGTCAACGGCCCGTTGGAGCCCTGGGACTGGCGCTATTACGCCGAAAAGCGCCGCAAGGCCGATCATGATCTCGACGAGGCCGCGCTGAAACCCTTCCTTCAGCTTGACCGGATGATCGAGGCGGCGTTTGCCTGCGCCAACCGGCTGTTCGGGCTCGACTTCCGGCCCGTGGATGTCCCCCTCTACCACCCGGATGCCCGCGCATGGGAGGTGACGCGGGGCGGCGATCACGTTGCGCTCTTCATCGGCGACTATTTCGCGCGCGGCTCGAAACGGTCGGGCGCGTGGTGCAGCGCGATGCGGTCGCAGGCGCGCTTCCCCGATGTACAGGCCCCCATCGTCATCAATGTCTGCAACTTCGCCAAATCCGATCCGGCGCTTCTGTCCTGGGATGACGCGCGCACGCTCTTCCACGAATTCGGCCATGCGCTGCACCAGATGCTGTCGGACGTGACTTACGAATCGATCTCGGGCACCTCGGTCGCGCGCGATTTCGTGGAACTGCCCAGCCAGCTTTACGAACACTGGCTGGAAGTGCCGCAGGTCCTGTCCGAATTCGCCACCCATGCCGACACGGGCGAACCCATGCCGCAGGACGTGCTGCAAAGACTGCTCGCCGCCTCGACCTTCGACATGGGCTTTCAGACGGTGGAATACGTGGCCTCTGCGCTGGTGGACCTCGCCTTCCACGAAGGGGCCGCGCCTGCCGATCCGATGGCGATGCAGGACCGCGTGCTGGCCGATCTGGGCCTGCCGCGCGCGATCCCCATGCGCCATGCGACGCCGCATTTCGCCCATGTCTTCGCGGGCGACGGCTATTCCGCAGGCTATTACAGCTACATGTGGTCCGAGGTGATGGATGCCGACGCCTTCGCCGCCTTCGATGAGGCAGGCGATCCCTTCGACCCGGCGACCGCCCGGTCGCTGGAACAGCACATCCTGTCTTCAGGCGGCTCGCGCGAGGCGGAAGAGCTTTACACCGCCTTCCGCGGCCGCATGCCGGGGGTGGACGCGCTGCTGAAGGGCAGGGGCCTTGCCGCCTGAGCGCGGCCTGCCGTCACGCGTGCAATTGCGTATTTGAACCGAGAAGAAGACCGAAAGGGTGCACCCCCGGTCTTCTTCTCGTCAAAAATACGCAAATCCGACGCTCAATACCCCGCGCCGCGGTCGACCAGATGCAGAAGCGGTTCGCCCGCTTCCGCCCGGCGCACGTTCTCGGCGATGCAGCGCGATGCCGACGCCGCGCGCGTTTCTGCGGCGATATGGGGCGTGACGGTGACGCGGGGGTGGTGCCAGAAGGCATGATCGGCCGGCAAAGGCTCTACCCGGAACACGTCGAGCGTCGCGTGGCCCACCTGCCCGGTGCCAAGGGCGGCCAGCAGCGCCGCGTCGTCGATCAGCGGGCCGCGCCCGGGGTTCAGGATCGCCGCGCCGGGGGCCAGCAGCGCAAGCCGCGCGGCGTCAAGGATGTTCTCGGTCGCCGGGGTCGCGGGCAGCAACAGCACGACGGCGTCCGCACCGTGCAGCGCGGCGGCAAGCCCGTCTTCGCCATGGTGGCAGTCGATCCCAGCGACATCGCGGGGCCGCCGCGACCAGCCGCGCACCTGAAAGCCGATCTGCGCCAGCATCTGCGCGCAGGCCGCGCCCAGCTCGCCCAAGCCCAGCACGGTGACCGTCCGTTCCCACGCCACGGGCGGCGCATGGGGGTGCCAGTCGCCGGGTTTGGCCAGGATATGCGCGTCCATGCCCAGATGGTGGCGCAGCACATGGCCCGTCACCCATTCCACCATGCCCTGCGTCAGCGACGGGTCCACCATCCGCGCCAGCGGCACGCGCAGCGTGGGATTCCCCGCGATCGTCTCGACCCCCGCCCAGAGGCTCAGAACCGCCTTCAGTCGCGGGAAGGGGGAAAAGTCGCGCAGGGGCCCGTTCGGTGCGTAGACGACATAATCGACCGCCTCCGCCGGCAGGTCGGGGCCCAGCGTCGCGTCGACCCCCGCCTCGACCAGCGCAGCGCGCAGGGGCACTTCATATTCGGCCCAGGCGTCCGGGCGGGCGGAAAACAGGATATTGGGCATCGGGTCCTTCCGGGTCAGGTCGTCATCGTGGCCGGTGGACATGGGCGCTTTGCACCAGTCCGAAGGCGACAAGCAGCACCAGCATGGCCGATCCGCCATAGCTCACCAGCGGCAGCGGCACGCCAACGACCGGGGCAAGCCCCATCACCATCGACATGTTGACCGCGAAGTACAGGAAGAAGTTCACCGCCAGCCCCAGCGTCAGCAACTGCGCGAAGCGGTCGCGCGTCGACAGCGCCGTGACCACGCAGAAGACGATGATCAGCGCATAAAGCACCAGCAGCGAGAAGCCGCCGATGAAGCCCAGCTCTTCTGCCAGCGTCGTGAAGATGAAATCGGTGTGTTTCTCGGGCAGGAAGTTCAGCCGTGACTGCGTG
>CAZNMV010000374.1:0-3423 GCA_964573835.1 uncultured Aestuariivita sp.
AAGGACCGTGGGGATGCGGCGGCCCACGCGCTCCATCAGCGGCCCGGACTTGAGCCAGAAGCGCCGCGTCGACGGCGCCTGATAGAGCACCGAGACATGCTGTTCGATGGCGAAGCTGTGGCGGCGCAGCTGGCTTTCGAGCTGGCCCAGCGTGTAGGGCCGCCCGAAGCCGAAGGGCGTGCGGTCGCTGCGCGACCAGATACCCGCGCGGTTGGGCACGATGAAGATGCCACGCCCCCCGGGGCCCAGCGCGCGCCAGCATTCCTCCATCACCAGCGAGGGGTTCTCTGACGTCTCGAGCCCGTGCAGCACGATCAGGCGGTCGACATGCCCGGTCTCGACCGGCCAGGCGGTCTCCTCGATCAGGGCGCTGACATTGGGCTGCCCCGGCGGCCAGGCCATGACGCCTTGCTGCGCGGGCATCAGCGCGATCACCCGGCGCGCATCCGACAGATAGGGTCGCAGCAGCGGCACGGCGAAACCGAAGCCTGCAACCGTCTGGCCCTTCGCCTCGGGCCACATTTCGCGCAACCTGCCCTGCAACGTCGACTGCACCGCACGGCCCAGCGTGCTGCGGTAGTAGAAGTTGCGTAGGTCCTGCACGTCCTGATGCATTGCGGGCGTCTGCCAGTTCGGTCAAGCTGGGGTCGCACCCCGAGCGCAGTCTAACAACGAAAAGGCGAAAGACCATGCCCCTTCAGATCGTGACGGTGCCCTGCCTGTCGGACAATTATGCCTTCCTCGCCCATGACGGCGACACCGGCGCCACCGCACTGGTCGACGTGCCCGAGGCCGGGCCGATCCTCGCCGCGCTCGACACGCGGGGCTGGAAGCTGACCGACATCCTCATCACCCACCACCACTGGGACCATGTCGGCGGGCTGGACGAGGTGCGCGCGGCACACCCCCAGGCCCGCGTGCTGGGCGCGGCGTCGGATGCCCACCGCCTGCCCCATCTCGATGTCAAGCTCGCCGAGGGCGACGCGGTCCATGTGGGCGGCGAAACAGGCCGCGTGATCGACGTGTCGGGCCACACAGTCGGCCATATCGCCTATCACTTCCCCGACAGCGCGGTGGTCTTCACCGCCGACAGCCTGATGGCGCTGGGCTGCGGCCGGGTGTTCGAGGGCACGCTGCCGCAGATGTGGGAGAGCCTCTCGAAGCTCGCCGCCCTGCCGCCCGAGACACTGGTCTGTTCGGGTCACGAATACACCGAAGCCAATGCCCGCTTCGCGCAAACCATTGACCCCGGGACTTCAGCACTTATCTCTCGGGTCAAGACGATCACCGAAGCGCGTGCCGCCGGGCTTGCCACCGTCCCCTCTACGCTGGCGCAGGAATTGGCGACCAACCCCTTTCTGCGCGCCAAAAACCCTGAAATCCAACGCAATCTTGGGATGGAAGGGGCAGACCCGGCAGCCGTTTTCGCGGAAATCCGCAAGCGCAAGGATGCCTTCTGACGACCCGGGCCGCTTTTTCACGCGTCACGACAACAGTCACGACAAATGTGACCCGGTTGGCCAAGAAAAAACTTGAAGCGGCCCGGCGATCAACCAAACTCTAACCCATGAGGACTTACCTGGTCCTTGGGGTATGCGCACCCCGCGCCGTCCCCGACGGGCCCAGACAGAGGGAGCACCAAGGTGCCTTCATTCTCGACCACGCTTGAGCAGGCAATCCACGCGGCCCTGGCCCTGGCGAACGAACACCGGCATGAATTCGCGACGCTGGAGCATCTGCTTCTCGCGCTGCTGGACGAACCGGACGCGACGCGCGTCATGAAGGCGTGCAATGTCGATACCGACGACCTGCGCAAGACGCTGGTTGAATTCGTGGACGAGGATCTGTCGAACCTCGTCACCGATATCGACGGCTCCGAGGCGGTGCCGACCGCCGCCTTCCAGCGCGTGATCCAGCGCGCGGCGATCCATGTGCAATCGTCGGGCCGGTCGGAAGTGACCGGTGCCAACGTGCTGGTCGCCATTTTCGCGGAACGGGAATCGAACGCGGCCTATTTCCTGCAGGAACAGGACATGACCCGCTATGACGCGGTGAACTTCATCGCGCATGGCGTGGCGAAGAACCCCGCCTATGGCGAAAGCCGCCCCGTGACCGGCACGTCGGCATCGGAGGAGAACGCATCTCCCCCGAAATCCGAATCCGAGACCAGCAGCAACAAGGAAAGCGCGCTGGGCAAGTATTGCGTGGATCTGAACGAAAAGGCGCGGCACGGCGATGTCGACCCGCTGATCGGGCGCGAATCCGAGGTGGAACGCTGCATTCAGGTCCTGTGCCGCCGGCGCAAGAACAACCCGCTGCTGGTGGGCGATCCGGGCGTGGGCAAGACCGCCATCGCCGAAGGCCTGGCGCGCAAGGTCGTGACCGGCGAGGTGCCGCAGGTCCTGTCCAAGACGACGATCTTTTCGCTCGACATGGGCGCGCTTCTGGCGGGCACCCGCTATCGCGGCGATTTCGAGGAACGGCTGAAGGCCGTCGTGTCGGAACTGGAAGACCACCCCGACGCGGTTCTCTTCATCGACGAGATCCACACCGTGATCGGTGCGGGCGCAACGTCGGGCGGCGCGATGGACGCGTCGAACCTGCTCAAGCCCGCGCTGCAGGGCGGCAAGCTGCGCACGATGGGCAGCACGACCTACAAGGAATTCCGCCAGCACTTCGAAAAGGACCGCGCGCTGTCGCGCCGGTTCCAGAAGATCGACGTGAGCGAGCCTTCGGTCGAGGACAGCATCAAGATCCTCAAGGGCCTCAAGCCCTATTTCGAGGATCACCACCGGGTCAAGTACACCTCCGACGCCATCAAGACGGCGGTGGAGCTGGCGGCACGCTACATCAACGACCGCAAGCTGCCCGACAAGGCCATCGACGTGATCGACGAGGCGGGCGCGGCCCAGCATCTGCTCGCCGAAAGCAAGCGCCGCAAGACCATCGGCACGAAGGAGATCGAGGCGGTGGTCGCCAAGATCGCCCGCATTCCGCCGAAGAACGTCTCGAAGGACGATGCCGAGGTGCTGAAGGACCTGGAAGGCAGCCTCAAGCGCGTGGTCTTCGGACAGGACGCCGCGATCGAGGCGCTGTCGTCCGCGATCAAGCTGGCGCGTGCCGGTCTGCGCGAACCCGAAAAGCCCATTGGCAACTATCTCTTCGCTGGGCCCACGGGTGTCGGCAAGACGGAAGTCGCCAAGCAGCTGGCCTCGACGCTGGGCGTCGAACTCCTGCGCTTTGACATGTCGGAATTCATGGAGAAGCATTCGGTCAGCCGCCTGATCGGTGCCCCCCCGGGCTATGTGGGCTTCGATCAGGGCGGCATGCTCACCGACGGTGTCGACCAGCACCCGCATTGCGTGCTCCTGCTCGACGAGATCGAGAAGGCGCATCCGGATGTCTACAACATCCTGCTGCAGG
>CAZNMV010000375.1:0-3412 GCA_964573835.1 uncultured Aestuariivita sp.
GGCAGCGTCTCGCTCGAAGCGCTGGCCGATGTCCGGGCGATCCTCAAGGACCGCCGGGCCACCGCGGTGTTTCTCGGAGGCAACGCGCGGCTTGTCGAAGGCTACCTCGGCGGCAGCGCAACGCCCCAGATCCAGTTGGGCGGTGCGGGGCGCGGCGGATGCTTGACCCTGGCGCCAGTGACCGGCGATGGCCTCGCTCCCGATTCCGACCGGAGTGGCGCGGCGATCGACGCGCTTCTTTCCTCCCACATCGGTCAGTCCAGCGATGCTTGCCTGCGCTTCGACCTGTCGGTGTTCAAGTCTAGCCTCAGCGGCCTGTGCGACACGCCACGGCTTGGTGGATGCAACCTGCCCGAGGTCGCGCGCTGGATGTCTGCGATGGGACGGTCGCCGGTCTCAAGCGTGTTTCTGACCGGCCTCAATCCGACCCTGTCGGGGATGGGCATCATCAAGACCGGCCAGCGGCTGTTGGTGACAGCGCTTCTGAGCTTCATCTACGCTAAGCTCGGCGCAGCGCATGACGATCTCCGTCCGGTCCCGACATTGGAGGCAGAAGTGCTATGAACGAAATGACACTCAACACACGAAGGCCCGGGTTCAGCCTTTTCGACGCCGCACGTGGACCAGTTGATACGGTCGCGAACGGTCAGATTGCGGTGGTGGGAATGCCAAGCGACTTCACGCATTCATCCCGTATCGGCACCCGGTTTGGGCCCGACGCGCTGCGCAAGGCCACGGCCGAGCTGTGGCAAAGATGGGCCGTCGGTGAGGTCGTGGATCCCGACACTGGGACGCGCAGCCGCGCCCGTGAAGGGTGGATCGTGGATTTCGGGGATGCCGAGATCGACACGACATCGGTCGAACAAACCACCGCGGCCATCGCGGGCATGACTGAAGGCATCGTCCGGCAGGGCGGCATCCCCCTGGCCGTGGGCGGCGATCATTACAACAGCTTTCCGGCCTGCCTCGGGGTAAGCCGCGCCCTAGCCGACCTTCAGCCGGGCCTGCGCATCGGCTATGTCCAGATCGATGGGCATCTCGACTTTTCGGACCGTTTGGGAAGCTGGGGCAGCCACAATCACGCCACCAATGCGAGGCGCATCTCGGAACTGCCGAATGTCGATCTGTCGGCCATGGCCTGGATCGGCATTTCTGGCTGGGTCGACGGCGGCGATCTGAACATGATCGAGCATGGAGGCGGGCTGGTCCTGTCGGCGCGCGATGTGCATCGCATGGGTGCCGCCGATGCAGCCTCAACGGCCTTGGCCCACGCGATGGCGAACAGCGATATGCTGTATCTCTCCATCGATATCGACGCCATGGATTCCGGGTATCTGCCCGGCACCGGATCAATCGTGCACAGCGGGATCACACCTCGTCAGTATTACGACATGCTCGACGTGTTTGCCGAGGCGCAGTTTTGTGGTCTCGACATTGTGGAACTGTCACCGCCGCTTGACCCGAGCGGGCGCAGCCCGTACCTCGTGGCCGAAATGCTGATCCGCGTGCTGAACCGCTTTCATAGCGAGATCAGGACATGAGATATCTTGGCACACTTAGGCTGGGGAGCCTCCGTTTCAGAGACCGCGTTCTGCCCCCTGCCGAGCGACCCTGGCTGACCGATCTGTCGGCGCTGTGCCCCTATCCCGGACTCGAGCCCGGAAACTTACCCGAATTTGCAACAGATCCCGACTGGTCGGCCTGGCGAATCGGAGACACGCCAATGAGCCGCGAAGACGCCCTGATCTGGCTGGGTTTCGAGACGCCGGAAAGGACGCTTCTGGTTGCCGACCGGATGCTCATGAGCCGCGTGAGCTGGGCCGATCTCGAAGCGGGCGGATATGTTCATGGCCGGGACATCGTCATTGACGGCGCGACTTATCGCATCCGGCTTCTGACTGGGGGTAAAGCCGCCGCAGACGATCCGATAAAAGGCGCAGCAGAGCCGAACGAGTGGGACCGCCTGGTTGCAGGCCAGCCCGAAGGCGCCCTTACCCCATGTACCGAAGATCACGCGCAACCTTTGTCCGAAGCGCACAGGAACTCGGCGCATAATGCGCTTTGGCATTGGTTCGGCGCCGTGTCATGGGTGGCCGACACCTCCGCCGGTCGCGCCGACGGGCGCGTCTGCCGGGGCTACCATGGACCCCAGTTCTTCTACGAGAACACCGTAGATCACCGGCACGAAGACATCGGCTGGCGCCCAGTACTGGAGGCCGCCCTTGACTGAACATCGAAACTATATCGCAGGCCAGTGGGTTCTGGCGAAGGCGCACGCGCCCAACATCAACCCGTCCGACACGACCGACATTATCGGGCACTACCCAATGGGCGAGGCGGCCGATATCGACGCCGCAATTGCCGCCGCCGCGCAAGCCGCGTCCGGATGGGCCACGCGCCCCGCGCTTGAACGGTTCGAAATGCTGGACCAGATCGGCTCCGCCATTCTCGCGCGCCGGGCCGAGTTGGGCGACATGCTCGCCCGGGAAGAGGGAAAGACGCTGGCTGAAGCCATTGCCGAGGCGCATCGCGCCGGGCATCTTTTCAAGTTCTTCGCCGCCGAAGCTTATCGCAGCACCAACGAAGCGTTTCCCTCGATCCGCGAAGGCGTGACACTTGACGTACGGCGCGAGCCGCTGGGTGTCGTCGGCCTGATCACCCCGTGGAACTTTCCGCTCGCCATCCCGGCTTGGAAGATCGCGCCCGCCCTCGCCTATGGGAACGCCGTGGTCTTCAAACCCGCCGAGCTTGTGCCGGGAAGCGCGACCCTACTGACGCAAATCATCGCGGAGGCAGGCCTTCCCCCGGGTGTCTTTAACTGCGTCATGGGGGCGGGAGATACAGTTGGGGCAGCCCTGGTCGACCATCCTAACGTGGCGGGCGTCAGCTTTACCGGCTCGACCAAGGTGGGCCAGTTCATCGGTGCCCAGCTGTTTTCGCGCGGTGCCCGGATGCAGCTTGAGATGGGCGGGAAAAACCCTCTGGTTGTACTGAATGACGCCGATCTGGACCGCGCTGTCGCCTGTGCCCTGAACGGAAGTTTCTACTCGACCGGTCAGCGTTGCACGGCGTCCTCGCGGCTGATCGTCGAGGATGGCCTTCACGACCGCTTCGTCGATAGGCTGACATGCGCTATGCAGGCAATGCGCATCGGCGACGCGCGTGCGCCAGGGATCGACATGGGGCCGGCGGCGAGTGACACGCAACTCAGGATCAATCTGGACTACATTGCTCGCGGGCAGGCCGAAGGTGCCAGGCTGATAGGCGGCGAACGGCTGAACCGCGCGACACCCGGCCACTACGTTAGCCCCGCGCTTTTCGTCGATGCCGCGCCGGACATGGATGTGGCGCAGCACGAAATCTTCGGCCCCATCGCGACCGTGCTGCGTGCCGATGACTATGAGCACGCGCT
>CAZNMV010000376.1:0-3411 GCA_964573835.1 uncultured Aestuariivita sp.
GCCCTATGGCGTGGCCGATTTCCAGGTTCCGTCCTGGATCGGCTGAGGCACGGTCGGTGACACCACAGGAGGAAACACCCCTTCTGGAATGCCGCACGGTGGCCAGGCACTATGGTGCCCTGGCCGCCGTCGATGGCGTCGACCTGCGCGTGATGCCGGGGGAAACCGTCGGCATCGGCGGACCGAACGGTGCCGGCAAGACGACGTTCTTCGACCTGATTTCGGGATTCACGCCGGTGACGCGGGGTGAGGTTCTGTTCCAGGGTAAGCCGATCACAGGCACCGCGCCGCACAGGCTTTGCCTGCGGGGCATGGCGCGCACCTTCCAGGTGACCAGCGGCTTCACGACAATGTCCGTCTGGCAGAACATGATGGCGGCGGTGATCTATGCCAGCCCGTCGCACAAGCCGGGACTGCTGTTCACGCGCGGCATGCGCGATACGACCGAACAGGCTCTGGCCGAGTACGAGTTGTCCGAATTCTCGAACCAGCTGGTCAGCGACATTCCCGCGCTGGCCCGAAAGAAGCTGATGGTGGCCACGGCCATGGTCAACCGGCCCCGGCTGTTGTTGCTGGACGAACCGGTGGGCGGGCTGATGCCGGCCGAGGTCGACCAGTTCATCGCGCTGATGCGAAAGATCCGCGATCAGGGCACGACCATCGTGTTCATCGAACATGTCATGCGCTTTCTGACGGCGGTCGCGGACCGCGCGCTGATCATGCACCAGGGCAAGCTGATCTATGATGGCGCGCCTGGCCAGATTGGCGAAGACCCCACCGTCCGCGCGGTCTACCTGGGCACCAGCGCCCATGCGCTGGAGGCGCACTGAGCCCGTGGATACCATGCTGTCCGTTTCGGATCTGAGCGCCGGCTACGGCCATATCCAGGTGCTGCACGGCATCGGGTTCGATCTGCCGCGCTCCGGGGTCACTGCAATCATCGGGCCGAACGGGCACGGCAAGACCACGCTTTTGCGCGCGCTGTCGGGTCTGAACCGGGCCTGGTCGGGGCGTATCCTGTTCGACGGCGCGCCGGTGCCCGCCACCCCCGAGGCGCGGGCGCGCGCTGGTTTGGTGCATGTACCGCAGGGCGACCAGTTGTTCATGGACATGACTGTCGAGGAAAACCTGCGCATGGGGGGCTATGGGCGGGGCAAGCGCTTTGATCCGGCCCCCGCGCTGGCGGACGTCTATGCCCTGTTTCCGCGCCTGGCCGAACGCCGCCGGCAGCAGGTGTCGTCGCTGTCGGGGGGTGAGCGGCGCATGGTCGGCATCGGGCGCGGCATGATGGCCGACGGCAAGCTGCTGATGATCGACGAGCCGTCGCTGGGCCTGGCGCCGATCCTGATCGAACAGGTCTATGACGCGCTGGGCAAGCTGGCCCGAACCGGCCGCGCGATCCTGGTCGTCGAGGAAAACCCCAGCCGGGTCGAGGCCGTGGCCGAACGCTTCTTCCTGATGGATGGCGGCCGCTTTGCCTGGTCCGGCGACACCGAGGCGCTGAATGAATCGTCCGACATCGTGTCGGCCTACCTAGGAACCTGAACGGCATGGACGCGATCCTGCAGATCCTGATCAGCGGCCTGACCCTGGGGGCGATGTATGCGCTGGCCTCGGTCGGGCTGGCGCTGACCTACGGCACGATGCGCATGTTCAACATGGCGCATGGTCTGTTCATGGCCATCGGCGCCTACGCGGCCTACACCGTCGCGGGCCCGCTGGCCCTGCCCCTGCCGCTGGCGATGGTGGGAGGCATCATTGCAGGTGGCATCGCTGGGGCGCTGCTGCACCTGATCGTCGTGCGCTTCATGCTGGACAAGGACAATTTCGAGATCAACATCCTGGTCGCCACCGCAGGTGTCGGCATCCTGCTGCAGGACATCCTGCTGAAAACCTTCGGCGCCTATCCGTTCCGCCAACCGGTGCAGGTCGACGGGGCGCTCCGGGTCGGCAACGTGGTCGTGTCGCTGCAATCCCTGGCCATCCTGGCGTTGGCGGTCCTGATGATCGCGGCGCTTGCTTGGGCCCTGACCAAGACACGGTTCGGTCTGGCGATTCGGGCCACCGCGATGAACCGCGACGCCGCGCGCCTGATGGGCGTTAACGCGACCGTGACCTATCTGCAGGTGCTGACCATTGCGGGCATGCTGGCGGGCGCGGCGGGCGTTCTGATCTCGTCCCTGTCGACCCTGTCGCCCGAGATGGGCACAAACCCTGCGATCCGGGCGTTTGTGATCTGTGTCGTAGCGGGTTTAGGCAGTGTCGGCGGCGCGGGCATCACTGCGCTGGCGCTGGGGCTGATCGAAGCGGCGATCCAATACTATATCGGCGCCCGCTTCGGCCTGCCGCTGATGCTGGCGCTGGTCATCATCGTGCTGATCCGCCGGCCCGCGGGCTTGTTCGGCCGTACGGAGGCTGAGCGCGCATGACACCCGAATTGCGCAACAACCTGTTGGGAGCGGTGGCGCTGCTGGCCTTGTTGGCGCTGGTGCCCGTGGTCATCAGCGAACGCTACCTACTGAACGAGATGGTGGTCTTCCTGCTCTGGGCTTCGGTCGCGGTGCAGTGGAACGTGCTGACGGGCAATGCAGGTGTCTTTTCGCTGGGGCAGATGCTGCTGTTTGCGATCGGCGCCTATACGGTCGCGATGACCAACACATACCTGGGCCTTTCGCCTTGGATCGCGATGCCATTGGGCGCGGTGGCTGCGGCTGCGGCGGCGTTCCTGATCGGGCTGGCCTGTCTGCGGCTGGCGGCGGCCTATGTCGCCCTGCTGACTTTCGCGATTTCCTATATGGTCTATGTGCTGATCATCACCGAGACTTCCTGCTACACCACCATCGCAGGCGGCTGCCAGCGTTTCTTTGGCGGCACTTCGGGCTTCAGCCGGATCGACGATCTGGGGTTCCGGCAGCTGCTTAAGGGTGACTGGATCATCGGCAACTACCTGACGGTACTGGTCGTCTTCGCACTGTCTTTCGTGGCCTCGATTGTGGTCATTCACGGACGTCTGGGTCTGGCGTTCCGCGCGCTGTCCGACAGCGCGGTATATGCGGCGGCGCGCGGGCTGAATCGGACGCGCTTTCGGGTGATCGCCTTCGTGGTGACGGCCTTCTTCACGGGCCTGACGGGGGCTGCCTATGGCGCGCATTTCCGCACCGCCGGGCCCAGCCTGTTCGATTTCTCGACGCTTCTGTTCATCCTGGCCATGGTCATCGTGGGCGGTCTGCGTTCGACCTGGGGACCGGTGGCGGGGGCCGCGATCATGATGACGCTGGTCGAGGTCGCCAAGGACATGGGCGATGTCCGCAACACCCTGATCGGCTTCGTGCTGGTCCTGTTCGTCGTGCTGATGCCGGACGGGATCGCGGGGCTGGTCCGCAAGACCGTGACGCGTCTTATACGCCGCAA
>CAZNMV010000377.1:0-3409 GCA_964573835.1 uncultured Aestuariivita sp.
CTGCGCGATCTGGGCGGGCCGGTGGTGGTGATCACCGGCAACGGGCATGCGCGGATGGACTGGGGCGCGCCCGCGCTGCTGGCGGGGCAGGGCGTTTTTGCGCTGGGCCAGTCCGAAGGCGGCCGCCCGCCCGAAGGCACCTTCGATCTGGTGCTCGACGCCGACCCGGTGGACCGCCCCGACCCCTGTCTGGCGTTCCGGTGAGCGCGCAAGGGGGCTTTGCCCCCTCGGCCCTTGCGGGCCTCACCCCCAGGATATTTGTGAACCCGAAGAAGGGGGGGCGGATTCGAGACTGGCGGGCGGGGCGCGGCGGGCCTATTCTTCGCGAAGGTGGGACCGGACGGACAACATGCTGACGGGCAAGCGCATTCTTCTGATCATCGGCGGCGGGATCGCGGCCTACAAGACGCTGGAGCTGATCCGGCTGCTTGTGGGGCAGGGGGCGTCGGTGACGCCGGTGCTGACGCGGGCGGGGGCGGAATTCGTGACGCCCCTGTCGGTCGCGGCGCTTGCGGGGGCGAAGGTGCATCAGGACCTCTTCGATCTGACCGAAGAGGCCGAGATGGGCCATATCCGCCTGTCGCGCAGCGCCGATCTGGTGGTGGTGGCCCCGGCAACGGCGGACCTGATGGCGAAGATGGCAGGCGGACTGGCGAATGATCTCGCCTCGACGCTGCTGCTTGCGACCGATACGCCGGTGCTGATCGCGCCCGCGATGAATGTGCGGATGTGGGAGCATGCTGCGACGCGCCGCAACCGCGCGGTGCTGGAGGCCGACGGGATCGCCTGTGTCGGCCCGAACGCGGGCGACATGGCCTGTGGCGAACATGGCCCCGGCCGCATGGCGGAACCCGCCGAAATCGTCGCCGCGATCGCGGCTCAGCTGGCGGCGGGGCCGCTTGCGGGGCGGCGGATCGTCGTGACCTCGGGGCCGACGCATGAACCGATCGACCCGGTGCGCTATATCGCCAACCGCTCTTCCGGCGCGCAGGGCACGGCGATTGCGCGGGCGCTGGCCGAGCTCGGCGCGCAGGTGGTCTTCGTGACCGGCCCCGCCAGCGTGCCGCCGCCGTCAGGCGTCGAGGTGGTGCGCGTCGAGACGGCGCGCCAGATGGCGGATGCCGTCGCGGCCAGCCTGCCCGCCGATGCGGGCGTCTTCGCCGCCGCCGTCGCCGATTGGCGGGTGAAGTCGGCATCTGACCGCAAGCTGAAGAAATCGCGCGACGGTCTGCCGGTGCTGGAATTCGACGAGAACCCCGACATCCTTGCCACCGTGGCGAAGATGGGTGCAGGCCGTCCCCGCCTTGTCGTGGGCTTCGCCGCCGAAACCGACGATGTCGAGGCCCATGCGACGGCCAAGCGCGCCCGCAAGGGCTGCGACTGGATCGTCGCCAATGACGTGAGCCCCGCGACCGGCATCATGGGCGGGACCGAGAACGCGGTGACGCTGATCACTGCCGAGGGGGCCGAGGCCTGGCCGCGCATGGGCAAGGACGCCGTCGCCCGGGAACTGGCGCGGCGCATCGCGGCGGCGCTGGCATGACGGCAGTCACCATCCGCGTGCTGCGCGAGCCGGGCGCCGACGCGGCCGTGCCGCTTCCGTCCTACGAGACGGCGGGCGCCGCTGGGGCGGATCTGCGCGCGAACCTGCCCGGGGGGGAGGCCCTGGTGCTGGAACCCGGCACCCGCGCGCTCATCCCCACGGGGCTGCGGCTTGAGATTCCCGAAGGATACGAGGTGCAGATCAGGCCCCGGTCGGGGCTGGCGCTGAAGCACGGCATCACCCTGCCCAACAGCCCCGGCACCATCGACAGCGATTATCGCGGGCCTTTGGGGGTGATCGTGATGAACGCGGGCGACGCGCCCTTCACCGTGGAGCATGGCGCGCGCATCGCCCAGATGGTGGTGGCCCCGGTCAGCCGCGCCGTCTTCGAGGTGACGGGCGCGCTGGGCGAAACCGTGCGCGGGGCGGGCGGGTTCGGGTCGACGGGGACGGACTGATGATCCTTGTTCTTGCGATGGCCGCGGCCCTCTGGGGGATCGGCGCGGTGATGGGCGCGCCCCGTCAGGCGCGGCTGATCATGATCGGCCTGCTTTACGTGGCCGTGCTGATCGTGCAGGTGGCGCTGCCTGCAGGCCACCCCTTGCGTCTTGCCACAGGGGAATCGCCCGCGCTTTGGCTTCTGATCGGTGCGGCGGTCGTGCTGGTGCTGGTCTATCGCGCGGGGCTTGCCCGGCTGCGCGCCCGGGCCGCGGTGCGCGAGGCTGCCGCCGCGCCGCCGCGCAAGCCCGGCGCCTTCACCGAGACGGAACTCAACCGCTATGCGCGCCACATCGTGCTGCGCGAAGTGGGCGGGCCGGGCCAGAAGGCGCTCAAGGACGCGAAGGTGCTGGTGATCGGGGCAGGGGGGCTGGGGTCGCCCGCGCTTCTGTATCTGGCGGCCGCCGGTGTGGGCACGATCGGTGTCATCGACGACGATGCGGTCGACAACGCCAACCTCCAGCGCCAGGTGATCCACCGCGACGCCGATATCGGCGTGCCGAAGGTCTTTTCCGCCGAACGCGCCATGCGCGCGCTCAACCCCTTCATCGAGGTGCGGCCCTATCACCGGCGGCTGGACGAGGCGACTGCGCCCAAGCTGTTCGCGGATTATGACCTGATCCTTGACGGCAGCGACAATTTCGACACGCGCTATCTGGCGAACCGCGCCGCCGTCGTCACCCGCCGCCCGCTGATTTCGGGCGCGCTGGCGCAGTGGGAAGGCCAGATCAGCGTCTTCGATTCCGCGCGGGGCGGGCCCTGCTATGCCTGCGTCTTCCCCGAGGCCCCGGCACCGGGTCTTGCGCCGTCCTGTGCCGAGGCGGGGGTGATCGGCCCGCTGCCGGGCGTGATCGGGGCGATGATGGCGGTCGAGGCGGTGAAGATCATCACCGGGGCGGGCCAGCCCCTGCGGGGCGAGATGCTTATTCACGACGCGCTCTGGGGCGAGACGCGGAAGATCGCGCTGGAAAAGCGCCCCGGCTGTCCCGTCTGCGGGCTCCCGGAGGCGTAGCAGGGGGGCGCTGCCCCCCGTCGCGCGTGCCGCGCGACCCCCCCCGGGATATTTGTGAACCCGAAGAAGCCGGAGCGGTCAGATCACCTGGGCGAGGTCGGCAATCAGGTCCTCGGCATCCTCGAGGCCTACCGACAGCCGGAAGACGCCGTCGCCGGCGAAGGCGCGGTAGCTGTCCGCCGCTGCCCCGGTCAGGCGGAACGAGGATTTCATCAGACCTTCGGTCTCCATCCAGAAGATCAGGCTGCGGTGATGGCCAAGGCTGACGGCGTAATGGATCAGTTTCAGCCTGTCGATCATGTCCTGCGCGATGGCCTGCCCCCGGGCGGCGCTGCCCACCTGGAAGGCGATCATGC
>CAZNMV010000378.1:0-3388 GCA_964573835.1 uncultured Aestuariivita sp.
GAGGTGTCGCTGGTGACCTTCCCGATGCTGCCCAGTGCGCGGGTGGCGGCCAAGGGCGAGGCGCCCGAGGCCGAGACCGCCCTGCGCGAACTGGCGGCCGCCTTCGATGGCGCGCGGCTGGAGCTGGCGCGTCGCTGACGCGCCGTGTCTCGGAAGCGAAGGAACACGCAGATGAGCAAGACCGAGACGAAGGCCCGGGCCGGGGAGGTGCTGAGCCCGGCTGAGGAGGTGAAACAGGCGGTGGCCGGTTTCATGTCCGAATTCAGGGGCTTTCAGGACGACATTCAACGCAAACTCAAGCAAACGGAAGAGCGACTGACCATGATGGACCGCAAATCGCACATCCCCGCGCGCCCGCCCCTGTCGGGGGGGGCTGACCTGGGCGCACCGCACAAGAAGGCCTTTTCGGCCTATCTGCGCCACGGCGACGATGACGCCCTGCGCGGCATCGAGATCGAGGGCAAGGCGCTGTCCACCGCGATCAACAGCGACGGCGGCTTTCTGGTCGATCCGCAGACTGCCGACAACGTGAAATCGGTGCTGGCCTCGGCCGCGTCGATCCGCGCGGTGGCAAGCGTGGTCAATGTCGAGGCGACATCCTTCGACGTGCTGGTCGATCACACCGATGTCGGCGCCGGCTGGGCGACCGAAACCGGCGGCGTCGCGGAAACCGACACGCCGCAGATCGACCGCATCTCGATCCCGCTGCATGAACTGGCGGCTCTGCCCAAGGCGTCGCAGCGCCTGCTCGACGACAGCGCCTTCGATGTCGAAGGCTGGCTGGCAACCCGTATCGCCGACAAGTTCGCCCGGGCCGAGGCGGCCGCCTTCGTCACCGGCGACGGTATCGACAAGCCCAAGGGCATCCTGACCCACACCAAGGTCGCCAACGAAACCTGGTCCTGGGGCAGCCTCGGCTATGTGGCCACAGGGGTCGCGGGCGATATCGGCAACGGCGATGCGGTGGTCGATCTGGTCTATGCGCTGGGCGCGCGCTACCGCGCGAATGCGAGCTTCGTGATGAATTCGAAGACCGCAGGCCTCATCCGCAAGCTGAAGGATGCCGATGGCCGCTTCCTGTGGTCGGATGGCCTTGCCGCGGGCGAACCCGCGCGGCTGCTGGGCTATCCCGTCCTCGTGACCGAGGACATGCCTGATGCCGCGACCGACGCCTTCGCCATCGCCTTCGGTGACTTCCGCGCCGGCTATACCATCGCGGAACGGCCCGACCTGCGGGTGCTGCGCGATCCCTTCAGCGCCAAGCCGCATGTGCTGTTCTACGCGACCAAGCGCGTGGGCGGCGATGTCAGCGACTTCGCGGCGATCAAGCTTCTGAAATTCGGCACGGCCTGACGGCCGGGCCGGACGGGGCGGTCCGGGAGCGGGCCGCCTCCGGGACCGGGCGTGCGTCGGCAAACCCTCGTGCGTTGTCCAGCTGCTCCCCTCCGTCCGAGCAACGCGGAGCGGCGTGCGTCCGGTTCCCTGCCATCGGCAGGCCAATGACCGGGATATCGGAGTGAACGAAGATGTTGATCGAAGAAAGCACCCTGCCCGACACCGCCCTGCCGGTGGCCCCGTTCCGCGCGCATCTGCGGCTGGGCACCGGCTTCGGCGAAGATGGCCTGCAGGACGAGGTGCTGCGCGGCTTTCTTCGCGCGGCGCTGGCCGCGGTCGAGGCGCGCACCTCCAAGATCCTGATCGCGCGGGATTTCGCGCTGGTCCTGCCCGACTGGCAAAGCCCTTTGGCGCAGCCCTTTCCGGTGGCGCCGGTGACGGCGGTGGGTGCGGTCACCCTGATCGACCGGCTGGGCGTGGAAGACGATCTTCCCCCGGCCCATTGGCGGCTCCAGCCGGACACGCACCGCCCTCTCCTGCGGCCCCGCGGCCTGCTGCTGCCGCGCGTGCCGACCGACGGCCAGGTGCGCATCGCCTTCACCGCCGGAATGGCGGCGGAGTGGGGGGCGCTGCCCGCCGATCTGGCGCAGGCGGTGCTGATGCTGGCTGCACATTACTATGAGTTCCGCAACGACACCGGTCTGCACGACGGCTGCATGCCCTTCGGTGTCGCCACGCTCATCGAACGCTACCGCGCGCTGCGGCTTTACGGAGGGCGCGGGTGATGGCGGGTCTGCCGAACCTCAGGCGCCGCCTCGTGCTCGAAACGCCTCAGCGCGTCGCCGACGGCGCGGGCGGCTTTTCGGAGACCTGGGTGCCGCTCGGAACGCTCTGGGCCGAGATGTCGGCGCAGGGCGGGCGCGAACGCGGCGCAGGGGAAGGGCCGGTCTCGCTGGTGTCCTGGCGCATCGTGCTGCGCGCGGCACCCCAGGGCAGCCCCGCGCGCCCCCGTGCGGGCCAGCGGCTGACCGAAGGCGCGCGCCGCTTCGCCATCACCGCTGTCGCCGAATGGGGCGCGGCGGGGCGTTACCTGACCGTCTTCGCCGATGAGGAGGTGTCGCCATGACCTATGCCCTCTCCCGCGCCCTGCAGGAGGCCGTTTTCCAGCGCCTGCAATCGGATGCCGCGCTGACTGCGCTGACCGGTGGCGCGATCCACGACACCGCTCCGCCGGGGCCGCGCGCGGGCCTGTCGGTCAGCCTCGGCCCCGAGACGGCCGAGGACCGCTCTGACGTCACGGGCCGCGGCGCGCTGCATCTGTTCACCGTCACGGTCCTGTCGGACGCAGGCGGTTTCGCCGCCGCGAAGGACGCCGCCGCCGCCGTGGTCGATGCGCTTGACGGCGCGCCGCTGGTGCTGTCGCGCGGGCGGATCGTCTTTCTGCGCTTCGACCGCGCCCGCGCCGACCGCAAGGGGCGCGACAGACAGATCGACCTGCGCTTTCGCGCGCGCGTCGAAGACGACCCAACCTGAACGAAGGAGAGGCACATGGGCGCCCAACACGGCAAGGACCTGCTGGTCAAGATCGACATGACCGGCTCGGGCCAGTTCGAAACCATCGCGGGGCTGCGCGCCACGCGCGTCAGCTTCAACGCCGAGGCGGTGGATGTCACCAGCCTTGAAAGCCAGGGCGGCTGGCGCGAGCTTCTGGCGGGCGCGGGCGTGAAATCGGCCGCGATCTCCGGCTCGGGGATTTTCCGCGACGAAGGTACAGATGAACGCGCGCGCCAGCTGTTCTTCGACGCCGAAACCCCGGCCTTCCAGATCATCGTGCCCGATTTCGGCATCGTCGAGGGCCCCTTCCAGGTGACCGCGATCGAATACGCGGGCAGCCATAACGGCGAAGCCACCTACGAGCTGTCGCTGGCCAGCGCCGGGCGGCTGCAGTTCACGGCGCTCTGATGGCGCAGGCGAACCCCTGGGCAGGCGAGGTGGCGCTGGTCATCGACGGGCAGCGCCGGGTGATGCGCCTGACGCTCGGCGCGCTCGCCGC
>CAZNMV010000379.1:0-3386 GCA_964573835.1 uncultured Aestuariivita sp.
CGGCGAAAGGCCCGGTGCCGTAGACGACACCCCCCGGCGCGTCATAGGGCATCAGCCGGCCCTGATCGTCGGCCTGCAGCGCGAAGGCCTCAAGCTCTATCCCCACCTTGGGGTTCAGCCCCCGGGCCTGCCATCCCGCCACCGCGCGCTTCAGCGCGCCCCGGGGGCAAAGGGCCAGCGGCGCGCCGTCCTCGTCCATCAGATCGCCGAGGACCACCTTGGTCGAAGGGTCCCACCCGTCGCGGATGTCGTCGTGGCGCCAGTGCAGTTCCATGTCGGGCAGGCCCGCCTTGACCTTGGCATGCGGCGCATCGAGCAGGTCCTTGTCGTAATGCGTGCCGAAGACGCCAAGGCAGAAGCGTGTGCCGCCGTCGCCGATCTTGTGGTTGGGCAGGTATTTGCCCCGCATGATGCTCAGGTGATCGCAGAACAATACGCGCAGACGGTCTTTCATGGGTGCCTCCCCTCAGGCCCGGGTCACGGTAACGGGCAGGGACTTGATCCCGCCCACGAAATTCGACCGCAGGAACAGGTGCGGGCCTGCAGGTTCGATGGATTTCAGACGTTGCGCAAGCTCCTGAAACAGCACGCGCACTTCGAGGATCGCAAGCCACATGCCAAGGCAGACATGCGGCCCCCCCTGCCCGAAGGACAGGTGGCGGTTGGGCTTGCGCGCAAGGTTCACGCGGAACGGGTCGTCGAACATCGCCTCGTCCCGGTTGGCGGATGCAAACCAGTAAAGCACCTTGTCGCCTTCGCGGATGGTCTTTCCATGCATCTCCACGTCGCGCGTCGTGGTGCGCCGGAAATAGAGCGCGGGCGTCGCCCAGCGGATGATCTCGTCAGGCGCGGTGTCCCAGACATCGCCCGCCTGCATCCGGGACAGGAGTTCGGGCTGGTGGCACATCGCCTGCATTCCGGCGGCGATGGAATAACGTGTGGTGTCGTTGCCGGCAGCGACCAGCAGGCAGAAGAAGTTGCGGAACTCGGTCTCGGAAATCGTCTGGCCGTCCTCGTCGGGTGCGAGGATGAGGTGCAGCACCCCGTCGGTGTCGCCGCGCGCCGTCTTCGCGGCCATGAGATCGCGGGCATAATCGTACAGTTCCGCGCCCGCGGGCGAATTGAACGGCATCATGCGGAATTCGTCGGTGCCCATCTTGTCGAGCACGTGATCGGTGAAGTCGGGGTCGGTGTTGGCGATCAGCGCGTCGCCCTTCTGCACGAGCCAGGGCAGGTCTTCCTCGGGCGTGCCCATGATCCGGCCGAGCATCCGCATCGGCAGTTCCCGCGCGATGAGCTTCGTTGCATCGAATGTTCCGTGTTCCAGCGCGCCGGGCAGGATGTCGCGGCAGATGGAGCGGATATCTTCCTCGAACCGCGCCACCGTGGGCTTGGCGAAGGCGCGCGTCAGCTTGCGGCGCACGCGGGTGTGATCGGGGGGATCGGTTTCCTGAAAGGTGCGCCGGGCGAGGTATTCCTCGTAGCTCTGGTCCTCCATCCGGATGCCGCGCGCGGAAGAAAAGACATCGGGCTGGCGGTTCATCGCCTCGATATCCGCGTGCCGGGTGACCGACCAGAAGCCCTGCCCATCGGCATAGTCGGTCCAGTGCAGCGGGTCTTCGCGGCGCAGGCGCGCGAAGGTGTTGTGCGGCGCCCCCCCCGCGAAGGCGTCGTGGCTGGTCAGGTCGGCATGGCCGTCGTCGGTGGGCATCCAGACCGTCATCGCATCGACCTTTCCCTTACAACTTAACATGTGTAGATTAAGGGAACCCCGCCGCGAAAGTAAATGGAAAACCGCTGATGCATCTGGGCATTCTGGTCACCAATACCGACGAAAGCGCCTTCGCGCAGCGCCACCCGAAGGATGGTGAGAAGTTCCCCGCGATGATGCGCGCGGTGCGGCCGGACTGGCGGTTTTCGGTCTGGCAAGTGAAGGACGGCGACTTTCCCGACGGCTTCGCGGATCTCGACGGGGTGATGCTGACGGGCAGCCCGGCTTCGGTCCATGACGACGCGCCCTGGATCTCCCGGCTGATGGAGATGATCCGGGCGATGGCGGCGCAGGGTCTGCCGATGTTCGGTGCCTGTTTCGGCCACCAGGCGATCGCGCTGGCACTCGGCGGCACGGTGGGGCGCAACCCGGGCGGCTATGTGCACGGGCTGACCCACAGCCGCCTGACCCACCGCGCGCCCTGGATGTTCGACCTGCCCGACCTCGTGCGCCTTTACGGCAGCCATGTGGAGCAGGTGACGACGCTGCCCCCGGGCGCGCGGGTCACCGCCGTCTCCGAGGATTGCCCCGTCGCGGGCTTTGTCGCGGGCGGGCGCATCTACACGACCCAGCACCACCCGGAAATGACCCCCGCCTTCATCGCGGCGCTGACCGACGAACTGGCCGATTACCTTGGCCCCGATGTCACCGCCCGTGCCCGGGAAAGCCTGTCTGACCCCGCCGACGGCCGCGCCTTCGCGGACAGCATCGCCCGCTTTTTTGAGACCGCGTCTTCCTCTCGGTGAGAATATCCCGGGGGAGGCGCCCGGAGGGCGGCGGGGATTGTCCATTGTCCGCCATTGGTCCGAGGACAATGGACGATGCCCCCTGCCCTGCCCAAATCTTGGGCGCGGGGCGGCCCGGGGCCGGGCGATGCGCCGCCGCGCCGGTTTTCACCGACAAGACGATGGTCAAACGCCCCTGACGGCGTTTAGGCTGGGCCGAGACCCCGCAAGACCGACGGAGCCCGTCATTCAGGACCTCACGCCCATGCCAGCGCCGCTTGCCGCCCAGCCGCGTGCCCGGGGCGAAGTGCGGCTGAGCGCCAAGCGGCGCGGCGCGCTCAGCGTCATCGACGGGCTGCGGCAGGCGGGATCGCTCAAGGCGCTGTTCCCGCGCACGGGCGAGACGGCGCTGACCGCCGTTCTTCTGAACACCGCGGGCGGGATCACCGGAGGCGACCGCTTCACAACGTCGGTCACCGCCGCGGCGGACACCACAGTCACCGTGACGACGCAGGCGGCCGAACGCGCCTATCGCGCGCAGCCGGGCAGCCGGGGCGAGGTGCGCACGCGGCTCACGCTCGGGCCGGGTGCGCGGCTCGACTGGCTGCCGCAGGAGACGCTGCTGTACGACCGCGCGGCGCTGGCGCGGCGGCTCGAGGTCGATCTGGCAGAGGGGGCCGTCTTCCTCGGGGTCGAGACGCTGGTCTTCGGCCGCGCCGCGATGGGCGAGACCTTGCGCGATCTGACCCTGTCGGACCACATCACCGTGACGCGGGCGGGCCGCGTCGTCTTTGCCGACCGGCTGCGGTTTGCGGGCGACGCGCAGGCGCATCTGGCGCGCGCCGCTGCGGGCGCGGGTGCCGGGGCGATGGCCTCGGTGATTTTTGCCG
>CAZNMV010000380.1:0-3379 GCA_964573835.1 uncultured Aestuariivita sp.
GTTCGGCAAGGACCCGCGCCGCCTGACCCCGGCCGAGGCGGCACTTCTGGTCGCCCTGCCGCAATCACCCGAAGCCCGCCGCCCCGACCGCCACGCAGAGGCCGCGCGCACCGCGCGCGACCGCGTTCTTGACCGGAGCCTGCGGGCGGATCTCATCGACGCGGCTGAGGTCGCGGCGGCGCGTATTGACCCGGTCCCGGTGCGGCTGAGGCCCTTCCCCGCGCTCGCGCCGCATCTGGCCGAACGCGTCGCGGCAGGCGCGCCCGACCGCCGGGTGCATCGCACCACTATAGACCCGCGCATCCAGCGGGGGGCCGAGGCGGCGCTGGCCGCCGCCATGCGCGAGGCGCCGCCGCAGGTGTCGGGCGCGGTCGTGGTCGCCGATCACCGCAGCGGCGACATCCTCGCGCTGGTGGGGTCGCCCGATCATACCGACACCGCGCGGCAGGGCTTTGTCGACATGACGCAAGGACTGCGGTCGCCGGGGTCGACGCTGAAGCCGCTCGTCTATGCGATGGCCTTCGACCGGGGCCTCGCCCATCCCGAAACGCTGATCCATGACGGCCCGGTCAGTTTCGGCCGCTATGCGCCGCAGAACTTCGACGGTGTCTTCCGCGGCGATGTGCGGATGCGCGAGGCGCTGCAGACCTCGCTCAACATCCCCGTCATAAAGCTGACCGATGCGCTGGGCCCCGCGCGGGTGATGGCCGCGCTGGCGCGGGCGGGGGTGAAGACCGATCTGCCCGGCGGCAGGCCCGGTCTTGCGGTGGCGCTGGGGGGGCTGGGGGTGAGCCTGCAGGACCTCACCCAGCTTTACGCGGGGCTGGCCCGGGGCGGGGAGGCGGTGCAGCTGACCCATCTGGCGGGGGAGACGTCAGCGGAGGGCGCGCGCGTCGTGTCGCCCACCGCCGCCTGGTATGTGGGCGACATCCTTGCGGGTCTCGTCCCGCCGCCGGGGGCACCTGCGCGTGCGGTCGCCTACAAGACCGGCACGTCCTACGGGCATCGCGATGCCTGGGCCATCGGCTGGGACGGGGCGCATGTGGTGGGCGTCTGGCTGGGCCGGGCCGACGGCACGCCGGTGCCCGGGGCCTATGGGGCCGAAGCGGCGGCGCCAGTCCTCTTCGACATCTTCGCGCGGATCAAGCCGGATTTCGCGGCACTTCCCGCGCCGCCGCCGCAGGCGCTGTTGCTGGGGGCGGCGTCGCTGCCGCGCCCGCTTCAACGGTTCGAGGATCGCGGCACCGATCCCGCCGCCGCCGACCGCCCTGTCCTGACCTTTCCGCCCGATGGCGCGGCGCTTGCCCCGGGACCGGAGGCGCTCACCCTCAAGCTGCGCGGCGGACGCGCGCCCTTCACGGTTCTGGCGGACGGTCTGCCCGTCGCCACAGGGCAGTTCGCGCGGGAAATCGAGGTGCCGCGCCCCGGCCCGGGGTTTTCGGCGCTGGTTCTGGTGGATGCCGACGGCCGGTCGGACCGCGTGACGATCCGGCTGCTTGATTAACGCCGCCCCTCACGCAGCCAGCCCGCCAGCAGGAACCCCGAGGCCAGCAGCAGCACGAGCCATGCGGGCAGAAGCGGGATCTGCGTAACGTTCAGCGTCTCGTAGGCATCCCGCGGCGTCAGGCCGATCCAGCCGCGCCCGGCGGCGGGGCGGCCTTCGCGCACGTTGCGCAGGCCCGGAACGCCGTCTTCCAGCCGCAGCACGCCGCCGCGCATCGTGGCGACAACCGGTTCCACCACCTCGCCCGTGGGGATGGTCTGTTCGAATTCGCGGGGCGCGGCGGGGCCAAGGCCGATCACCGCCTCGCGGTCGCCTTCGGCCAGGCGGTAAAGCCCGATCTCGGGGCCGCGCCATGTGGTCTCGAACCGGCCCGGGCTGACTTCGGTCAAGGGCACCTCGACCGTGTCGCCCGATGGCGTGGTCACCGTCACCGCGCCCACATCGGTGCCAAGGCTGCGGCGGATGATGCGCATGGTCTGGCCCGTGGTCTCGGCCCAGAGGGCTTCTTCCTCGAGTTCCGGTTCCTTCATCATCCAATGCGCCAGCCGGCGCAGCAGTTCCATCTGCGGGCCGCCGCCCTCATAGCCCCGGCTCCAGAGCCAGGCATGATCCGAGGCCAGCAGCGCAACGCGCCCCTCGCCCACCCGGTCGAGGATGAGAAGGGGGCGGCCATCCTTGCCTTCCATCACGATGTCGCCGCTTTTGGCGGTCACGTCGATCTGGCGCAGCCACGACCCCCAGGTGTCGCCCGCGCCCAGATCGGCGGTGACCGGATGGCGCTGGCCAAGTTCGGACACGGCGGGGCGGTAGCGTTCGTCGATCACCCGCGCGGTCGGTTCGCCCGGGAAGATGCTGGCCAGCGGCGACCGGTAAAGGCTGTCGGCCCCCGCGAAATCGGGACCGGTGGCCATCAGCACCGCGCCGCCGTCGCGCACGTAATTCGCGACGTTTTCCAGATAGATCGACGGCAGGATGCCGCGCCGCTTGTAGCGGTCGAAGATGATCAGGTCGAAATCGCCGATCTTTTCAAGGAACAGTTCTCGCGTCGGGAAGGCGATGAGGCTGAGTTCGTTGACGGGCACGCCGTCCTGCTTTTCGGGGGGCCGCAGGATGGTGAAATGGACAAGATCGACCGCGCTGTCGGATTTCAAGAGGTTGCGCCAGGTGCGGCTGCCCTGATGCGGTTCGCCCGACACAAGCAGCACGCGCAGCCGGTCGCGCACGCCGTTCATCTGGATGAGCGCGGTGTTGTTGCGGTCGGTCAGTTCGCCGTCCGCCATGGTCAGGGTGAACTGCAGAACGTTGCGCCCGCCATGGGGCAGCGTCACTGGAACGTCGAGGTCCTGCCCGATGGGCACTTGAACGCGCTGCGGCTCGCCCCCGTCGATCGAGATGTCGAGCGGCGCCATCACCATGCCCGGGGGCACGTCGCCCGTGTCCTCGACCCGGAGGGTGAGCGTCACGGCTTCGCCGATGATGGAAAAGGCGGGCGCGTTGCGCACGATCAGGCGGCGGTCCCAGTCGCCTGACCGACCGGTCAGAAGGACATGCAGCGGCGCGGGCAGATCGGGCGCGCGGTCGATGTCGTGCAGCCGCCCGTCGGTCAGCGCGATGATGCCCGCGATGCGGGCGCGCGGTTCTTCGGCCAGCGCCTCGGAAATGGCGGTCATGAGTTCGGTGCCCGCGTCGCCTTCGCCATCGGGCAGCGTGATGCGGCGCAGTTCGGTGTTGTCGCGCGCGGCGATGCGCTGGGCGAGGTCTTCCGCCGCGTCGTCGGTCTGTGCGGAGCGGTCCGACAGCGACTGGCTGGCGCTGCGGTCTTCCACCATGATCACGATGTCGGACAGCGCTGCGCGCTCTTCCTCCTGATAGGCC
>CAZNMV010000381.1:0-1530 GCA_964573835.1 uncultured Aestuariivita sp.
CTGGCCGAGATAGGCGCGCCGCACGTCGGGATCGGTCTCGAGGTCTTTGCCTCTGCCGGACGACACCACCAAACCGTTCTCCAGGACATAGGCGAAATCGGCAATGCGCAGGGTGCGCCGAAGATCCTGTTCAGCGATAATGATCGTCAGGCCCGAGTCGCGCAGGCGCGAGACGGTACGGAAGATCTCCTTGGCGATGGCCGGTGCAAGGCCCAGGGTCGGTTCGTCCAGCAAAAGCACGCGCGGCCTTGCCATCAGTCCGCGCCCCAGCGCCAGCATCTGCTGTTCACCTCCCGACAGGGTGCTGCCTGCCTGGCTCTGCCGTTCCGCCAGCCGAGGGAACATGGCGTAGACCTCGGTCAACGTTCTGTCCCGCCGATCCCGAGCATGTGGCGTCACCGATCCCAGGATCAGGTTCTCGCGCACCGACAGGTCCGGAAAGATAAGCCGCCCTTCGGGCACCAGAACAATGCCGCGGGCGACAAAGTTGTGTGTAGGCAGCGTGGTAATGTCCACGCCGTCTTGGTCGAGCCGTCCCTTGGTCACGGGCAGCAAGCCTGCCAGCACCCGCATCAGCGTCGACTTGCCGGCACCATTCGCGCCGACGATCGCCGTGATCGCGCCCGCGCGGGCTGCGATCGAAACACCCTTCAACACCTGAATATCCCCGTAGCCCGCGTGTAGGCCGGTGGCGGCAAGCGCGCTCATTCCGGTGTCTCCGCCATGTCGTCATCGGTGCCGAAATAGGCGTCCAGCACCAGAGGATCCGCGGCGATCGCCTCGGGCGCGCCATGGGCGATTTTCTGGCCGTGATGCAGGACGGTGATCACGTCCGAGATATGGTTGAGCGCGCTCATCACGTGTTCGATAATCAGGATGGTCAGCCCAAGCCGCGCCCGCAACGACAGCAGGGCCGAGATCATCTCCTGCACTTCGGTGGGGGTCAGCCCGGCCATCACCTCGTCCAGCATCAGCAATCGCGGGCCCGTACCCAGGGCGCGCGCGACCTCGAGCCGCTTGCGCGCGGCCAGTGTCAGCGTCGCCGCCCGCCGCTCGGCCTGATCGGCCAGCCCGCAATCCGCCAGGAGAGCGTCTGCCAGATCGCGCCGTGCGAGGCGCGACAGCCGCTCGCTGCGTCCGAAGAGGATCGCGGTCTCGACATTCTCGCGTGCGGTCAGGTCCGGGAATGGCCGCACGATCTGGAAGGTGCGCGCGATCCCGGCCCGGCAGATCTGGTCGGGTCGCTGCCGGTCGATCCGGCGGCCTTCGAAACAGACTTCGCCGCTGGTCGGCCTCTGGTTGCCCGCAATGATCGAGAACAGCGTGGTCTTGCCTGCCCCGTTCGCTCCCATCAAGCCGTGGATCGTTCCCTGTTCAACTGCCAGGTTGACGCCGTCAAGGGCCCTGAGGCCGCCGAATGTCTTGCTCAGGCTGCGGACTTCCAGAAGGGTCATGCCGATTTCCGCCTCAGAAGACCGGTCAGGCCATTGGGAGCGAACAGAACGAAGCCGATCAGGCTGACCCCCAGGA
>CAZNMV010000381.1:1540-3374 GCA_964573835.1 uncultured Aestuariivita sp.
AGATCAGGTAGAGCTGTGGCGACACGCCGCGCAGTATTTCGGACAGGGCCACGAGGAACAGTGCGCCCAGTGCGGGGCCGCGTGCGTCGCCTGCGCCGCCGATGATCGCCATGGTCACGATGGTGAAAGAGATTGTCGGCGAGAAGACCTGCAGGACTTCGAAATAGGTCGAGCGCAAAGCCATGACTGCGCCCACCATTCCGGGTATGACCGCGGACAGTGCAAAGGCCAGGGCCTTGTAGCGCGAAATCGGGATGCCGATTGTTTCGGCCGCTGTTTCGTCCTCGCGTATAGCGACAAGGCCGCGGCCGAAGACCGAGACGCCCACGAAGTGACGCAGCAAGGTCGCCAGAACCGCCAGGGCAACCATCCAGGCCAGCAGGGTCTGCGCGCCCGGCGTGCCGAACATCAGTCGCGAGGATTTGCCAAGCGCGGTTTCCACCGCGAGAAGCACGAACTTGACCAATTCCGCGATGCCGAAGGTGAGGATGACGAAATAGGGGCCGCGTACCCGCAGCACAGGTAGCGCCACGATCAGCGCAAAAAGCCCTGAAACGAGCCCGCCGAGTGGGATCAGCACCCAGACCGGCCATTCCCGGAACAGGATGACCATGGTGTAGGCGCCTAGCCCGTAGGCAACCACATGCCCCAGCGAGACATAGCCCGTCAGCCCGGAAAACAGGCTCCAGCTTTGTGTTAGCGCGATCCACATCGCAAGGTTCAGTGCGACAAGCTGCCAATAGGGGCCTGCAGCGACGCCCCCGAAATAGATCGCGAGGCCAAGGGCCAGCGTGACGCAAAGAATGGACAGCGTATCCCTCATCCGCGTTTTCCTATCCCGATCAGGCCCTGCGGACGGATCAGCAGCGCGGCCACGAAGGCGCCGTAGATCAGGATCGAGCGCGCTTCGGCAGAAAAGATCGTGACTGCGTAGATTTCGATCACGGCCAGCAGTATGCCCGCGATGATGCCGCCCCTTATATTGCCAAGGCCGCCGAGGATGATGACCACGAAGGCCGCGATTGTGAAACGGAACCCCATGAAGGGCGAGGTCTGCTCGGTCATCGACAGGAGGGCTCCGGCGATGGTCGCCGTGCCGAAACCCATCGCGATGGCCACCATCTGCACCTTCTCGACATTGATGCCGACGATGCGGGCGGCCTCGCGGTGCTGGATCATTGCGCGGATCTCGATGCCGAAGAGGGTGCGATTGAGAAAGACCAGAACAGCGATCAACAGCGTGACGGCCACAGCCAGTGCGGCGATACGATTGCCGGTCATCGCCAAGTCGCCGATCCGCACCACCTCGTCCAGATGGCGATAGGCGCGCGGGGTGGCCGAGAAGAAGAACGCAACGACGTTCTGAAGCACCACGGAAACGCCGAAGAACAGAAGGAGCGAGCGGGCCTCGATCGCTGCCGGTGACAAGCCCTGGGCCAGCTGGCGCTGGAACAACCCGAAATAGAGCGCCAGACCCAGTCCAGCGCCGATCGCGGCGACAAGGGGCAGGGCGATCAGGGGCGAGAGACCGGTCAGCGTGAACCACCAGTAAGCTGAAAACGCGCCGATCATCACGATGTCGCCATGCGCGATGTTCAGCAGCCGCATGGTGCCATAGACCAAGTTCAGACCCAGTCCGATCAAGGCATAGATGGATCCCAGAACAGCGGCCGCGAACAGCAGTTGCGCTGAAAGAAGGCTGTCGAGCATGTCCTTCGCCCCGATCAAGACGGGCGCCCGGCCGGTGTCCGGCCGGGCGCTTTGGGTCAGCGCGTTGCCAGGGGCGCTGTGGCGATCGAGGTGGGCCAGACAAGTTGCATCTTGTCGCCCTGCC
>CAZNMV010000382.1:0-3362 GCA_964573835.1 uncultured Aestuariivita sp.
ATGGCGTAATCGCCGGGGTATTCGTCATGGACCCCTTCCAGGAGGGCCATGCCCGAACGGAGCGGTCCGTCGCTTTCGGGGACGCCGTCGGCAAGGGCGTGTTCGGCGGCGGCGACGACGTCGCGGCGGGCACCGGCCAGAAGAAGATCGGCCAGCGGCACGAAATCTGCCGTTTTCATGCGGCGCTGATCGGTTTGCCGGATGCGCTGGGCGAGATCGCCCCAGCGGTCCTGCCGGGCCAGGAACTGGCCTGCGTCATGCAAAATCCGGGTTTCGTCGGGCAGATCGGGGGCCATGTAGACCGGAATTCGCAACCGTTCGGCCGGGTCCTCGGGGCGCAGATCGGGGATCGTCTTGGGCCCGGGATCGGTGGAGATGGCCTTCAGCCCTGTCAGAAGACGCGCCAGAACCGGGCGCGATGCCCTGAAAATGCGCAGGTGATCCATTTTCATGCCTGTCCGTCCAGGACCTTTGCCGACTGCTGCCCCGTCACCAAGAACCGGTCACGACTCGGTACCACCCGTGCGAATCGTGCCGCGAGAAAGCGGCAAAAGAATGGCAGCGGCAGGGAAAGCTCGGGTCAGATCAGCGAGAAATGGTGTCGTTCGACGCGCAGGCCCTGCGCGATGGCCGCCGCTTCCAGCACCCGGTGATGGGGCAGCGCGTCATAGGCGAGGCGGATGCGCTGCTTGTCCGGGGTGACCGCGCTGACCCTGACCGACATGTCGAGCCTTGTGTCGAAGCGCAGGTGATCGATCTGCCCGAACGGGATTTCCCAGCGGCGTTTGCCGGAATACCAGCTGAGCTTGCCGTCCCCCAGCCGCAGGCCCGAAGGGCGGTCGCTCGCGATGTCCCAGAGCGCGGGAAGTGTCGGCAGCGTGAGCAGCGCCACGATCCAGGGCGCGGCCTGAAGGAACAGCAGAAGCCCGGCCAGAACCGCGTAGACTGTGACCAGCACCGCGATGGTGCGGCGGTTGCGGCCGCTTGTCTGGTGGACGAAAGGCGCGGTCATCGTCCGCCGCTGACGTCAAGCGTGGTGCCGGTGATGTAGCCGGCCTCGTCGGACATGAGCCAGAGAATGGCGGCCGCGACTTCCCCGGCGTTGCCCTTGCGTTTCATCGGGACAAGCGGCGCAAGGCGGTCGGCCCGGTCGGGCTCGCCCCCCTTGGCGTGGATGTCGGTGTCGATGATGCCGGGACGGACCGAAACGACGCGGATGCCCTGCGCCGCGACTTCGTCGCTGAGGCCCTTGGTGAAGGTGTCGATCGCCGCCTTCGAGGCGGCATAGTCGAGATACTGGTTCCCCGATCCCAGCCGCGCGGCGACCGACGACACGTTGACGATGACGCCGCCCGCCTGCATGCGCAGGACGGCGTCCTTGGCCACCAGCATGGCGCCGATCACGTTGACGTCGAACATGCGGCGCAGGCGGGCATGGTCCATGTCGGTCAGCCGCCCGGTCGGCGCGACGATGCCTGCGTTGTTGATCAGCCCGTCAAGGTGGGGGATTTGCGCGAAAAGGGCGGCGATGGCCTCGGGGTCGCCCACATCGGCTTGCAGGATGCGCGCCTGCGCGCCTGCCGCGCGGGCGTCTTCGGCAACGGCCTCGGCGCCTGCGCGGTCGGTATTGTAGCTGAGGATCAGGTCGTATCCCCGCTGTGCGGCCAGCCGTGCACAGGCGGCACCGATGCCTGCCGAGGCACCGGTGATGAGAAGGCTCCTGCGGGTCATCACCGGTCTCCGGCGGCGAGGATGCGGCTGACCATTTCGTTCGTGTCGCGGCTCAGGTCCGGGCGGGCGAGGATGCGGTCGAGCGCGGCGCGGGCATGGGCCTGCCGCCCACGGTCATAGCGCGTCCAGCTCTGGAAGGCTGCGCACATGCGTGCGGTCGTCTGCGGATTGACCGCGTCAAGCCGGATCAGCCAGTCGGCCATCAGCGCGTAGCCCGCGCCGGAGGCGGCGTGGAAGCCCGCATGGTTCATGGTCAGCGCGCCGAAGACAGCGCGGAAGCGGTTGGGGTTCTTCCAGGTGAAATCGGGGTGGCGGGTCAGATCTTCGGTGATTGCCGCGGCGCGGTCCGGGGCGGCATGGGCGACCTGCAGCATGAACCATTTGTCGATGACGAGGCGTTCATGCTTCCACTGGCCGTAGAAGGCGGCGAGTTCGTCTTCGCCCGAACCGGCCGTCAGCAGTGCGCCAAGGGCTGCCTGTTGCAGCGTCATGTTGTCGGCTTCGGCATATTGCGTGGCCGCCTGCGCGCCGCCGTCAAGGCGCGTCAGCAGCCCCAGCACCGCATTGCCGAGCGCGCGCAGGCCCGATTGGTGGGCGTCGGGGCGGTAGGGGCCTTGCACCTTTGCGCCCGCGTAAAGGCCCGGCAGCACGTCATGGCAATGGTCGGCCAGCGCCTGTTTCAGCGCCTCGGACGCGGTCCAGATGCGCATGGGGTCGGGCGTCACCCCGGCCTCGGCGATCGAGGCGGCGAGGTCGGACTGCCCCGGCTGCGCCAGCATCAGCGCGCGGTAGGCGGGATCGAGGCTGTCGTCGCGCAACACGGCGAGGATGCCGTCGAGATAGGCGCGATCGGGCGCGGCGTCGCTGGTCGCCATCTGCGACAGCGTCGCGCGGGCAAGCGCGCGGCCCGCCTCCCACCGGTTGAAGGGGTCGGTGTCATGCGCCAGCAGGAATGCGCGTTCGGCGCTGGTCGTATCGCGGTCAAGGATCACGGGGGCCGAGAAGTCGCGCAGGATCGACGGCACGGGGCGCGCGGAGAGGCCTTCGAAGCGGAAGCTTTGCGTGCCTTCGGTCATTTCCAGCATCGTGGTGGGCACCACCTCGTCGCCGTTGGGGTTCAGAAGGCCCACGTTGATCGGGATGACCTGCGGCTGCGGGTCGGGGGTGGTGGCGCCGGGTCTGAGGGTTTGGGTGAAGGTGAGGGTGTAGGTGCCGTCTTCCCACGCTTCCTCCACCTTCAGGCGCGGCGTGCCCGCCTGCGAATACCAGCGCTTGAACTGGGTCAGGTCGCGGCCGGTGACATCCTCGAAGACCTTCAGCCAGTCTTCGATCGTGCAGGCCTGCCCGTCATGGCGGGCGAAATAGAGGTCGAGCGCCTGCGCATAGGCGTCGTCACCCACAAGACGCTTGAGCATCCCGATCAGCTCGGCCCCTTTTTCGTAGACCGTAGCGGTGTAGAAGTTGTTGATTTCCTGAAAGCTTTCAGGCCGCACAGGGTGCGAAAGCGGGCCCTGATCCTCGGGGAATTGCCGGCCGCGCAGGTCGATCACGTCGCTGATGCGTTTGACGGGCGCGCTGCGCAGGTCGGCGGTGAACTGGGCGTCGCGGAAGACGGTCAGCCCTTCCTTCAG
>CAZNMV010000383.1:0-3349 GCA_964573835.1 uncultured Aestuariivita sp.
GAAGGATTAACCGGCCCCGCGCAAGGGTTCCCCCGCATTCAATCAGGATGGCGCGGCGCGTCCAGGGGTCGGTCGCACAGGTCAGAACGGCATTCCCCGCCACCCCACAAGCGGTGGCCTCCAACGGGCGCGAAGGCGTCCAGAAGCAAAGGACATAGGACAATGTCGAGTATCATCACCAACAACAGCGCGATGGTCGCGCTGCAGACGCTGAAGAACATCAATGCGGAACTGGGCAAGACCCAGAACGCCATCTCGACCGGCAAGGACATCGCCACGGCCAAGGACGGGTCGGCGATCTGGGCCATTTCGCGCGTGATGGAAGCGGACGTGGCAGGCTTCAATGCGGTATCGGATTCGCTGGCACTGGGCGAAGCGACCGTGGCGGTCGCCTCGGCTGCAGCCGAACAGGTCGTCAACGTGCTCGAAGACATCAAGGAACTCGCCATCTCGGCCAATTCCGAGAACGTGGATTTCGCGAAGATCCAGGCCGATATCGACGAACGCGTGGCACAGGTCGCGTCGATCATCGGTGCGGCGCAGTTCAACGGCGCCAACCTTCTGGCGACCGATGTGGACGGCAGCGGCGCGACCGGGCTGACGGTCCTGTCCTCGCTCGACCGGGTTGGTTCGGCGGCGCCGACCGCCTCGACCTTCTCTGTGGCGACCGTGGATTTCGAAGCGAACATCGACCTTGCCACGAACCTGACCGCGATCACCGATGCGGCCACCGCGGCCACCGCGCTGGGCGAGATCGAAACCTTCCTGCAGACGGCCATCGACGGTGCCGCCGCGCTGGGTGCATCGGGCAAGCGTATCGAAGACCAAAGCAGTTTCGTCAGCAAGCTGACGGATGCGATGAAATCGGGCATCGGCGCGCTGGTCGACGCCGACATGGAGGCGGCATCGGCCCGGCTCCAGGCATTGCAGACCCAGCAGCAGCTGGGCGTGCAGGCGCTGTCCATCGCAAACCAGGCACCGCAGACCATCCTGCAGCTGTTCCGGTAAGACCGGCAACCGGGGCGCCCGCGGGCGCCCCGGACCCGTTTGTTCCCCGGCCCTTTCAAACCGCCGATTGAGGTGTTTTCGTGAATGCAATCCTGAAGGCGCAGCAGGCTTACGGATCGGCGGGCGCAACGCTGCGCAGTCCCGTCAGCCATGAATATGACGCAGTCGCCCGGATCACCCGGCAGCTCATCGCGGCTGACCGGACCCGGGACAGCGATTTCCCCGGCTTCGTCACAGCCCTGCACCGCAACCGCAGGCTCTGGTCGGTCTTTGCGACCGAAGTCGCCGACCCGGGCAACCCGCTTCCCGCCGACCTCAGGGCGCGCATCTTCGCGCTCGCCGACTTCTCGCGCCGCCATACCAGCAAGGTTCTGGCCGGTTCTGAGAATATCGGGCCGCTGGTCGAGGTGAACATGGCCATCCTGCGCGGCCTGCAGGCGCAGGGGGGCTGAGATGGGCGGATTGGTTCTGAAACTGGGCCCGAAGGAACGGGTCCTCATCAACGGCGCGGTGGTCGAGAATGGCGACAAACGCTCGCGCCTTTCGGTTCTGACGGCCGAGGCGAACATCCTGCGCCTGCGCGACGCCATCCACCCGGACGAGGCCAATACCCCGGTCCGGCGTGTCTGCTATGCCGCGCAACTGGTCCTGTCGGGCGACACCTCGCCCGAGGACGCACGCCTGCCACTGCTGCGCCGGATCGAGGAACTGAGCCAGGTCTTCACCGACCCCGACAGCCGCGCCCGCATCGCCGAAGCCTCTCAGGCGCTGATCGATGACCGCCACTATCAATGCCTCAAGGCGCTGCGCGCCCTTCTCCCGCGCGAGGAACGGCTGCTGGCCGTGCGCGCGAGATGACGTTTCAGCCCGCCCTGCCGGTTGGCGGTCTTGCGGGCTGGGCTTTCCTGTCCCGCACGATCGACAGCCAGATGTCGGCTTTCGCGGCATCGCCTGCACTTGCGCGGGACAGCGATTACTTCCGTGAAACCATCGGCACGGTCCGCACGGCCGAGGCGCTGGTCGCCGACCGGCGGCTTCTGTCGGTGGCGCTGGGCGCCTTCGGACTGCAGGATGATCTGCCCAACCGGGCGCTGATCCGACGCGTGCTGGAAGACGGTACCGCCAGTCGTGATGCGATGGCCAACCGCCTGTCTGACGACCGGTACCGGCAATTGTCCGAGGCCTTCGGCTTCGGCCCCGGGCAAGGGCTGAAGACCCTGCGCCCCGGGTTCGCCGATCAGATCATCGCGCGCTTTGAAAGACAGAGCTTCGAGATTGCCGTCGGGCAGACGGACCCGGCCATGCGGATCGCGCTGTCGGGTCAGCGGGAGCTGACCCGCATCGCCGGTGAGACCGCGAACACCGACGCGCAGTGGTTCAAGATCCTGTCCCTGCCGCCTCTGCGCAAGAAGATGGAAGTGGCACTGGGCCTGCCCGGCAGCATCGGGCAGATCGATATCGACAAGCAGCGCGACATCTTCCAGGACCGCGCCCGCCGCCAGTTCGGAACCGACGATCTGACCGAACTGACCCGGCCCGAAACCATGCGCCGGATCACCGAAGCCTATCTGGTCCGCCAGCAGATCGCGACGGGCCAGGCATCCCTGTCGGGCGCCGCAGCGGCGCTGGCCCTTCTCGTGCAGGCGGGTGGGCGCTGATGCGCGGCGCAGGGGCCTGACGGGCAAACCGGCGGGACAGTTGCGGGACTCCGACAAAGACAAGGGGCAAGAACAGAGGCTGACAGGTAATCAGGAACCGAAACGGCACCGCGGTCATGACCGCGCGCCGAACCGGCAACCGAACTGCGAAGGCGAAGCGGAGCCGGAAGCGGAAACACGAACGACAATGGCAATGGCAGTCGGCGACATCGTACAGCACAAGGCGCGTCTGCCCGGCCGGGTGGTCGCATGGCAAAGCTCCGATGGGGCGGCGTGCGGGCTGCCTTGGCCCGGCACCACCTATCCCCTGCCGCGCCCCCGGATCGTGCGGAGCAGCCGCTTCAGGGGTTTTCTCCCAGAACAATCTTTGCACGCTCATCCGCCCTTGGCAGGCCCGACCAACCCGTCGCCACGGCCCGGCCCTGCGCGCCGCAGGATCAGGGCCAACCGTTCGAACCCCGCCGCGATGCTGCGATCGTCGCTGCGCGCGAGAAAGGCGTCGAGTTCGGACTGCACCCGCAGCGCCCGGTCCAGAACCGGGTCGCTGCCTTCGGCGTAAAGCCCCGCGCGGATCATCGGCTCGGCCCGTTCATGGGCGGCGAGAAGCTGCCGCGCCTCGTTCAGCAGGGCGTTTTCCGCCACGCTCGCCGCTTCGGGCAGGCTGCGTGAGACCGACCGCGACA
>CAZNMV010000384.1:0-3344 GCA_964573835.1 uncultured Aestuariivita sp.
GCTTGGTGTGATCCCAGTCGGGCTGGCCGAATTCCCAGAAGGCGCCGCCCATCGTGTAGATGCCTGCCGCCGCCATGTTCACCGAACAGAAGCCGCCATGCGCGGCATAGTTCGGCGTGCCGTAATTCTGCGCCCAGAAGCTGGTGAAAGATTGCGACTGATCGCGCCCGGTGAAGAAGGCGAGCTTTTCGGGCGCGGTCCTGCGGATCGGCTCCAACCAGCTGACGGCGATGTCCAGCGCTTCTTCCCAGGTGATCTCCTCGAATTCGCCCGACCCGCGGGGGCCGACGCGCTTCAGCGGCGCGTGAAGGCGCGAGGGGGCGTTGACCTGCATGATCCCGGCGCTGCCCTTGGCGCAGAGAACGCCCTTGTTCACCGGGTGGTCGCGGTTGCCTTCGATATAGGCGACGCGGCCGTCCTTCATGTGCACGTTGATCCCGCAGCGGCAGGCGCACATGTAGCAGGTGGTCTTGCGCACCTCGTCCGAGACTTTCGGCGACAGATCGATCTGCGGCTGGCGATGCGCCATTTTGCTCCTCCCTCAGGTCCGGGTGACGGTGGGAAAATTCGCCGCCGCCCGCAAGGTTTTTCCGAAAGGCGGGGTAAAGGCGGAATGATCGTTCCGGGTTTTCCCGAAGGATGGGGCAAACGGCCCTGTCCCCGTCGCGGGGTGCTTGACGATGCCGCACGATCCGGTGCCAGTTGCGGGCATGAGCGTTCTGGACCGATGCCGTGTCACCGCCCGCGCCCGCGCCGCGCGCGTGGTCTTTCCCGAGGCCGACGAGCCGCGCGTTGCCGAGGCCATGCTTCGGCTGCGCGATGACGCGCTCTGCGATCCGGTGCCTGTATCGGACATCACCGACGCGCAGGTCGCGGCGCTGGTCGACGGGCGCGGCGTTGCCGAAGCGGTCGCCCGGCGGATGCTGGCGCGGCCGCTGATCCGGGCTGCGGCGATGGTCGCGGCGGGCGAGGCCGATGCCATGGTCGCGGGCGCCGATGCGCCGACGCGCCGGGTGATCGAAGCGGCGGGCCTTGCCATCGGGCTTGCGCCCGGGGTGGCGCTGCCGTCGTCTTTCTTCGTGATGATCCTGCCCGACGGACGCGAATTCGTCTTCGCCGACTGCGCGGTGAACGCGTATCCCGATGCCGATGCGCTCGAGGCGATCGCGCGCGCCTCGGCGGTCTCGGCGCAGGCGTTGCTGGGCCGGGCCGAGGTGGCGCTTTTGTCTTTCTCCACCGGCACCAGCGGAGCGGGAGCAAGCGTCGACATGGTTGCAGACGTGGCGCGGCGGACGGGCTTCACTGGCCCGGTGCAGGCCGACGCCGCGCTGAACGCGAGGATCGCGGCGAAGAAGGGGTTGGGGTCTGGCGCGGCCAATGTGCTTGTCTTTCCTTCGCTCGATGCGGGCAATATCGGCTACAAGCTGGTGCAGGAACTGGCGGGCGCGCAGGCGCTGGGGCCGTTCCTGCAAGGCTTCGCCCGGCCGGTCTGCGACCTGAGCCGGGGCGCGAGCGTGGCGGATATCGTGGCGGCGACTGCGGTGACGGTCGCGTTGGCCGGGTAGCCGGTTTCCGACGCGGAAACCGGCGGTGATCCTGACGCAGGATCACCGCGCCGCGCCAAAGGCCGGAAACCGCGTCGGTTTCCGGCCCGGACTTCGCGTCGAAGTCCGGGCCCTGTCTCATGCCACCTGCGGGCGCATGTCGGCCGGGTCGATCCCGGCCACCGCGACCGGCTTCTTCATCGCGTCGCGCCGGAAGGGTTCGCCCAGTTCCTGATTGATCAGCGCCTCGATCAGCGTCGTCTTGCCGTGCTGCATCTGGTCGGTGATGGCGCGGTTCAGAGCCGCGGTCAGGTCGTCCATCGTGCTGGCCTGCACGCCCTGCAGCCCGCAGGCCCGCGCGATCCCGGCATAGGACACCTGTTCGTCCAGTTCCGTGCCCACGAAATTGTCGTCATACCACAGCGTCGAGTTCCGCTTTTCCGCACCCCACTGGTAGTTGCGGAAGACGACCATCGTGATCGCGGGCCATTCCGGCCGGCCGATGGCGGTGAGTTCGGTCACCGCGATCCCGAAGGCGCCGTCGCCTGCGAAGCCCACCACCGGCACGTCGGGGCAGCCGATCTTGGCGCCCACGATGCTGGGCAGGCCATAGCCGCAGGGGCCGAAGAGACCGGGGGCGAGGTATTTCCGCCCTGCCTCGAAGGTCGGGTAGGCGTTGCCGATGGCGCAGTTGTTGCCGATATCCGACGAAATGATCGCCTCGCGCGGCAGGGCGGACTGGATCGCGCGCCACGCCATGCGGGGGCTCATCCAGTCGGGTTTGGCGTCGCGGGCGCGCTGGTTCCAGCTGGTGCCGGGATCGTCATCCTCGTGATCCATCGACGACAGCTGCTGCGCCCAGCGGCTTTTGGTTTCGGCGATCACCGCGCGGCGCGCATCGCGGCCTTCGTCGCCCGCGTGATCAGAGAGTTTCGCAAGGATGCATTCGGCCACCTTCTTGGCATCGCCAACGATGCCCACCGTCACCTTCTTGGTCAGGCCGATCCGGTCGGGGTTGATGTCGACCTGGATGATCGCGGCGTCCTTCGGCCAGTAATCGATGCCATAGCCCGGCAGGGTCGAGAACGGGTTGAGCCGGGTGCCCAGACACAGGACCACATCCGCCTTCGCGATCAGCTCCATCCCCGCCTTGGACCCGTTATAGCCCAAAGGCCCCGCGAAGAGCGGGTGCGAGCCCGGGAACGCGTCGTTGTGCTGATAGCCCACGCAGACCGGCGCCTCGAGCCGTTCGGCCAAGGCCATCGACGCCGGGATCGCGCCGCCCAGAACGACGCCCGCGCCGTTCAGGATCACGGGGAACTTCGCGCGCGACAGAAGATCCGCGGCCTCGGCCATCGCCGCCTCGCCCCCGCCGGGGCGTTCGAATTCGACGATTGCGGGCAGGTCGATATCGACCACCTGCGTCCAGAAATCGCGCGGCATGTTGATCTGGGCGGGGGCCGACTGGCGGCGCGCCTGCAAGATCACGCGGTTCAGCACCTCGGCCACGCGCGAGGGATCGCGCACCTCTTCCTGGTAGCAGACCATGTCCTCAAACAGTTTCATCTGTTCGACTTCCTGGAACCCGCCCATGCCGATGGTCTTGTTGGCGGCCTGCGGCGTGACCAGCAGAAGCGGCGTGTGGTTCCAGTAGGCAGTCTTCACCGCTGTCACGAAGTTGGTGATGCCCGGTCCGTTCTGGGCGATCATCATGCTCATCTTGCCCGAGGCGCGGGTATAGCCATCGGCCATCATCCCGCCCGAGCCTTCATGCGCGCAGTCCCAGAAGGTGATGCCCGC
>CAZNMV010000385.1:0-3330 GCA_964573835.1 uncultured Aestuariivita sp.
ACCGCATCGACATGCTGGCGACCGGCATCAAGACCCCCGTGGGCGTCAAGATATCGGGCACCGACCTGAACGTGATCGGCCAGATCGGCATCGCCGTCGAAAACGCGGTGCGCGATATCGACGGCACGGCATCCGCCTATGCCGAACGCCCCGTGGGCGGGCGCTTCATCGAGATCGACGTGAACCGCGACGCCGCCGCGCGCCACATGATGAGCGTGCGCGACGTGCAGGACGTGGTGCAGACGGCCATCGGCGGCATGCAGGTGTCAGAAGCGGTCGAAGGGCTGGAACGCTTCCCCATCAACCTGCGCTACCCGCAGGCGTGGCGCGACAGCCCCGAACGCCTGCGCGATCTGCCGGTCGTCACGCCGTCCGGCGCGAATCTGCCGCTGTCGGCGCTGGCCGAGGTGCGCATCGTCGACGGCCCCGGCATGATCCGGTCGGAGAACGCCCGGCGCACGGGCTTCGTCTTCATCGACATCGCAGGCCGCGATCTGGGCGGCTATGTCGCCGAGGCGCGCGCGAAGGTGGCGGCCGAGGTCGATCTGCCGCCGGGCTATGCGCTGACCTGGTCGGGGCAGTACGAATACATCGAACGCATGCAGGACCGTCTGATGATCGTCGCGCCCGCGACGTTGCTCATCATCACGCTGATGCTGTTCATGGCCTTCAACCGGGTGGGCGAGGTGGGCATCATCCTCGCCGCGCTGCCCGTCGCGCTGGCGGGCGGCGTCTGGTTCCTGTGGCATCTCGCCTTCGACATCTCGGTCGCGGTCCTTGTGGGCTTCATCGCGCTGGCGGGTGTTGCGGTCGAGACGGCGATCGTGATGCTCCTTTACCTCAACCTCGCCTGGGACAAACGCTGCGCCACCGCGCGGTCAGAGCGGCGCAGCCTCACACCCCTCGACATCGAAGAGGCCGTCTTCGAAGGCGCGGTGCTGCGCGTGCGGCCCAAGATCATGACGGTGGCCACGATCTTTGCCGCGCTGATCCCGATCATGTACGGCACCGGAACCGGGTCCGAGATCATGCAGCGCATCGCCGCGCCGATGATCGGCGGCATGGTCACGGCAACGGTGCAGACCCTGTTCGTGATCCCGGCGATCTTCGTGATATGGAAGCGCCTCGCGCTGGCCCGAACCAACCGCGATCTCGCGGCCGGGCCCGATGCCGCGCCGGTTCCGGCCGAATGAATTCACCCCTGACCCATGGAAAGGAAAAACCATGAAACAGCTTCTCGCTTCCCTCGCGATTCTCGTCGTCGGGGCATCCCCTGCCGCGGCGCAAACGTCGCAGGGGACAGATCATTCCCACATGCACGGGACTGCCGGGCAGCTCGAGGGTGCAGTCCAGACGAGGGCCGTGATCCACTCGATCGGCGACGGCATGGCCAATGTCACCCATGACCCCATCCCGGAAATCGGCTGGCCCGCGATGACGATGGACCTTGCCGTGATGGAGAACGCGCAGATGATGGGCGGGGTCGTGCCGGGCGACAGCGTCATCCTGATGCTGGTGAAGGGCGCGGATGGCATGTATGCCATCGGCGGCATCATGCCTGAATGAACTGACACCCCGCAGGACAGGAGCCCAAGGCCCATGACGCAACCCGCACGCGCCCTTGCCGCGCTTCTTCTCAGCCTGCTGGCCGCCCTGCCCGCCTCGGCGCATTCCGAGAAGACGGCGACGACACCGCCCGACGGAGCCGTCCTGACCGGCGCGCCCGTCTCCATCGGCATGAGCTTCGACATGCCCATGCGCATCACCATGCTCCGCCTGACCGGGGCGGACGGAGCTGAAATCGCTGTTGACCGCAGCGATGGCATGGCGCCGGTCACCGACTTCATCGCCGCGCCCGCGGCGATCGGACCGGGCGACTACACGGTCGAATGGCGCGGGCTGGCCGAAGATGGCCATGCGATGCAGGGCTCGTTCTCGTTCCGGGTGACGGACTGAGCGGGATGACAGAGGCGCTCGCGGCGGCCGATGCGGTCAGCTGGGCCGCCATCGCGGTCAAGGCGCTGGCCTATGCCGCGACGCTGATCGCGGCGGGTTCGGTTCTGGTGCATGCCACGCTGCGCAGCCTTGACGCTGCCGCGCGCCGCCACCTCGGGCGTCTGGCCACGGGCGCTGCACTTGCGGCGGCGGTGCTTGGTGCGCTTCTGCTGCCACTCAGAGCCAGCTACCTTGTGGGCGGCGACCCGGCCGCCGCATTTGACCCGATGCTGTTGCGCATGGTAGCCGAAAGCCCGCTGGGCACCAGCGTCGCGATCCTGCTGGCCGGTCTCGCGCTTGTGCCCGCCATCCTGTCGGCCTCGCGCGCCGGTCGGTCGGTCGCGGTTCTGGGGGCGGTCCTCGCCTGCGCGTCCTTCGCGTTCCGGGGTCACGCAATGGGCGAACCGCGCGCGATCCTTGCGGTGCTTGTGACGCTGCATGTCCTTGCGCTGGCCTTCTGGGCGGGCGGGCTCGCCCCGCTTCTGCGCGCCACATCCCGGATGGAGGCCGCGCAGGCCGGCCATGTTGCGCGGGACTTCGGCGATCACGCGCTGCGCGCGGTTGTGGGGCTGGTGCTGGCGGGGGTGGCGCTTTTCACGCTTCTGGGGGTCGCCACGCCGGCCGCGCTGACCACGCCTTACGGCCAGTTCTTCGCGCTGAAACTCGGGCTTTTCGCGGCGGTTCTGGGGTTTGCCGCATGGAACCGGCGGCACCTCACGCCGGCACTTCTGGCGGGCAGGCCCGGAGCGGCCCGGCACCTGCGCCGGTCGATCCTGTGGGAAAGCGCGTTCCTGATCGCCGTTCTGGCCGTGACCGCCACGCTCACCACCCTCAGCGGGCCGCCCGCAGGCTGAGCCCCAAAGGTGCAGGCGGGTCCCGCTTCGCGGGTGATCGTCCCGCGCCGGGCAGCCCCCCGCGCCCGAGTGGCCGCCCGAGTGGCCCATGGCGCAAACGTTATGCCGCGCATCGCCCCCGCCCGTGCTATGCGGCACGAAACGGCAAGGGATCGATCCATGCGCGATTGCGGCGACCGCAGCCCTGAGCGGCTGGCACCTGACCCCGACGGCTTTGCCCGGCCATTCTTCCGCCCGCGGCCCGGGAACCCGGGATCGCGCTGTTGCACGCAGGCCCTGACCTGCCGCAACAGACGGGGAATGTGCCACCGGCCCTCGGCCCCGCAGACCCGCTGAGGGAGAGCAGGGTATGCGTGTTCTGCTGGTCGAGGATCATCCGCCGCTGGCCGAGGCCGTGGGCGACGCGCTGCGCCGGGCGGGGTTTACCGTCGATCACGCGCCTTGCGCGCGCGATGCCGCCGACATGGCGGCTGTCGCCGAG
>CAZNMV010000386.1:0-3327 GCA_964573835.1 uncultured Aestuariivita sp.
GCCGATCAACTTCCCCACCGTGCCCCGCGGGACAGAGCGCCTGCGCTTCACCCCGTCGCCGGTGCATGGGTCGAAAGAGATCGACCATCTGGTGCGCTCCATCGATCAGCTCTGGAGCCAGTGCGCGCTGAACCGCGCCCTGGCAGTTGCGTGACACCGCCGCAGAGGGAGGGCAAATCATGCGTTGGGTTTACAGGGGCATCGCACTGGCGCTTGTGGCCACAGTGGCGCCCGGCGGGTTCACGCCGGTGCCTGCCACGGAAATGGCGCGATCGGGCGACGCTGAACGTCCCATGGCCGTGTCGGTGCTCACCGCCGACCTGACGAACATCGACGAGGTTCTGCAGGCCTTCGGACAAGTCCGCCCTGCGCGCGTGCTGCATCTGCCGATGCCGGACCAGCCCGCGCCGGTGGCCGAGATTCTGGTGCGCCCGGGAGACTGGGTTCAGCAGGGACAGCTGCTTGCCCGCCTCGACACGACCGATGCTGCCCGCGCCCTGTTGCTCGCAGAAGCCGAGCTTCAGGGGGTCCGTGCCGATGTCAACAGTGCCACGGTGCTTCTGCGCCTCGCACAGACAGACGTCACGCAACGTGAGGAAACGGTCGCGCGTCTTCTGAGGCTGGCACAGAACGGCGCGCTGTCCGTCGTTCAGCAGGAGGAAGCCGAGGGCGCCCTCCAACGCGCCCGGCTTGAACGCGACGCGGCACGCAGCGATCTGGACAAGGCGCGGGCCGCCGAGGCGGCGGCCCGCCACGCCCATCAGCACCGCCGCGATCAGCTGGAGAACACACAGCTGACGGCTCGGGAAGCCGGACTTGTTCTGTCGGTGTCGACCGAGATCGGGATCACGCCGCAGCCGGGCACTTCGCTGATCAGCCTTGCGTCCGGCGGCGCGATGGAGGCCGTGCTGGACCTTGCGCCGAGCGCCCTTTCGCAGGTCAGGCCCGGTGATCCGGTGCGGATGTGGCTTGCGGATGGCGAAGACATCCAAGGCGAGGTGATCGCCGCCAGCGCAAGTCAGGACGGCGGCAGGCTGGGCGAGGTGAGTGTGCGGCTGCTTCCCGGGACCCGCCCGGTCGCTGGCAGCAGCCTGCGCGGGGAAATCGTCATCAACCGCCGGGTGGCCATGATGGTTCCCCTGTCCGCGCTCGTCCCGCTGCCGTCCGGGCCCGGCATCATGCAGGTTGTCGAAGACCGGGCGGTTGCGACACCGGTCATGGTCGCCGCGCGGCAGGACGGGAAACATGCGGAAATCGTGGGCGGGCTTCCGGCCGGTGCACGCTATGTGGAACGCGCCGGACACCTTCTGGCCGACGGTGCCCTGCTGGGCGTCGACGCCGCAGGCCGCGACGGGGCACGCACCGGCCTTGCCGTGGTTCAGGCAAAACGATGACCGCCTCCTGGGCCTTGCGCAACCCGGTCCTGCCGTTGGTCGTGATCACGCTGCTTGCCGTGTTCGGCCTGCGCGCAGGGTTCCAGCTGCCGCTCACCCATCTGCCCGACATCGGGGAGAACCGGATCGTCGCCCGTTTGGCGGCGCCCGGCGCGACGCTGGCGGTGACCGACCGGGAACTGGCACAGCCCGTCGAGGAGGCGCTTTTCTCGCTGCCGGAGGTGTCGTCGGTGCAATCCGAGATCTCGACCGGCGAGCTCATCCTGACGCTGTCGCTGCGCAATTCGCGGCAGTCGCAGAGGACGCTGGCGCTGGTCTCGGACCGGATCCAGTCGGTGATCTCGGACCTGAAGGTCGATGCCGTGCTGTCGGAAATCCGGGCCCTGTCATCGCGGCGGCAGCCGACGGTCGAGCTTCTGGTGGTGCCGCGCGATGGCGATCTGGTGGCCGCCAGTGCCGCGATGACCCGGGTGATCCGCCCCGTTCTGACCCGGGTCCCCGGGCTGGCCGAAATCGAGATCATGGGCGACAGGCGAGCCGGATTGACCCTGCGCCCCGATCCCGCACGCCTTGCGGCGGTGGGCATCACGCCCGGTGATTTCACCCGACAGCTTGCCTCCGCGCTTGAAAACCATGCGGCGCGGCAGATGCCGGGTGCAGATGATGCCGGTGGTGTCCTGCTGGGGATCGGGCAGCTTGGCGCGGCCGCGGAGACCGGCGATCTGAAGTCCCTGCCGCTGTCGACTGCCGGGGGGCAGATGGTACCGCTCGCGGCGGTCGCGGACGTGGTGTCCGAAGTGATGCCCGGCAACCGGACCGTGCGCAGCAATGGCGCACCTGCGCTTTTCGTGCAGCTTTTCCCTGATGAAACCGCCGATCTGCACGGCATACTGGAACAGGTTGACGACAGCCTCGGGCAGTTGGCCACGGCGCTGCCTGAATTCGAGTTCCGCGTCGTCGACCGCCCCGCCGACCGGGCCCTGAGCTCGCTCGGGGCCACGACCCGGACCCTTCTGGAAGGATGTCTTCTGGTGATCGCGGTCATCGCGTTCACGCTGCGGGACGGTCGGGCCACGGTTCTGGCCGCGCTGGCCCTGCCCCTGTCGATGCTGCCGACGCTTTACGTCATGCAGGTATTCGGGCTGAGCCTGAACATCGTGAGCCTGCTGGCTCTGACGCTGGCTTCGGGGATTTTGGTCGATGACGCCATCGTCGAGATCGAGAACATCGACAAGCACCTGCGAAAGCAGACCGATCCGGCGCGCGCCGTGGACCAGGCGATGCGCGAGATCGCCTTGCCGGTGGTGGGAACAAGTCTTGCCATCCTGGCCGTTTTCCTGCCGGTCGCGACGATGCCCGGAGAAGCGGGGCGATATTTCTGGGCCTTTGGGGCAACGCTGTGCATCGCCACGGTGTTCTCGCTTCTCGTGTCCCGGCTGGTGATCCCGCCGCTTGCGGTATCGCTGATTTCGGCGCGCCCCGCTCCGGTGCCTTCGGACGACAAGCATCGCCTGTCCGCACGATATGAAGGGCTGGTCAGGCGCGCGCTGCGCTTCCGGTGGCTCTGCCTTGCGCTGGCTGTCGTCATCTCGGGTCTGGCGGTGGTCGGTCTTCTGCGGCATCCGGGATCTTTCATCCCCGAGGACCGCACGCAGATCGTGCGGTTGGATCTGGACATGCCCCTGCTGATGGACGCGGTGGAACGGGGCCGGCATCTGGCGGCACTCGACGCTGATCTCGAAGGCCTCGACGGGGTTCGTTCGGTCAGCTCGGTCATGTCGGATGATCCGGGTCGCCCCGTCCGCCTGCTGGTGCAGACCGATGGTTCCGCACAGACCGAAAGCCTGATCCGACAGGCGGTTGCGCGCTTTGCGGATATGCGCGCAAGCGTCCTGAAGACGACCGGCCAGCCGAAACTTGCCCTCGATCTGGC
>CAZNMV010000387.1:0-3325 GCA_964573835.1 uncultured Aestuariivita sp.
AAGGCGTTGCCCGACGGCTGAGGCCGTCCGGGGGACTGCAGGCTTGCTGCAAACAACGGGCGTCCGGCCCGGACATGCTGTCCGGGTCGGGCGACCTGCCCGAACCGTCTGCCCCGGCGGCGCCTGTCGCCCGTCCGGCGGGAGGTGATGATGCTCAGCTACAAGCAATTCGCCCAGTCGAGGATTCTGCAGATCGCCCCGCGCTATCTGCCCTTCGCGGATGTGGCGACCGACGATGTGCCGCTGTCGCGGCTTTTGCGGCTGTCCCTGTTTCAGGTGACGGTGGGCATGGCGCTTGTGCTGATGGTCGGAACGCTGAACCGCGTGATGATCGTGGAATTGGGTGTCGCTGCGTCTCTGGTCGCGGTGATGATCTCGCTCCCCCTTGTTTTCGCGCCTTTCCGGGCGCTGATCGGCTTCAAGTCCGATACCTTCGTGTCCGCGCTGGGCGGGCGGCGGGTGCCCGGCATCTGGAAGGGCACGGTGTGGCAGTTCGGCGGCTTCGCGATCATGCCCTTCGCGCTGCTGGTGCTGTCGGGCTATGGCGAGGCGGTGGATGCGCCGCGCTGGATGGGCCTTGGCTCGGCCGGGCTGGCGTTTCTCCTGGTGGGCGCGGGCCTGCACACGGTGCAGACCGTGGGCCTTGCGCTGGCGACCGATCTGGTGCGCGAGGAAGACCACCCCAAGGTCGTGGGGCTGATGTATGTCATGCTTCTTCTGGGCATGGTGGGCGCGGCCTTCATCTATGGCGCGCTGCTTGAGGATTACACGCCCGGGCGCCTGATCCAGGTGATCCAGGGCACGGCGGTGGTGACCATCGCGCTGAACCTGATCGCGCTCTGGCAGCAGGAACCGCGCGACCGCGTGCGGGCGAAGGCCATGCGCGAACGCACCGAGACGCCGCGCTTTTCCGACAGCTGGCGGAAGTTCATCCGCTATGACGGCGCGCTGCGGCTGCTGGTGGTGATCGGGCTGGGCACCTTCGCCTTCGGCATGGCGGATGTGCTGCTCGAACCCTATGGCGGGCAGGTCCTTGCCATGAGCGTGGCCGAGACCACGCGCCTGACCGCCGTTCTGGCGGGCGGCAGTCTGCTGGGCTTCGCGCTGGCCTCGCACCTTCTGGGGCGGGGCGGGTCGGCGGTGCGGCTGGCGCGCACCGGCGCGCTGATCGGCATGCCGGGCTTCGGATTGATCATTCTTGCGGCGCAGAGCGGCAATCTGGCCGTCTTCGTCACCGGCACCTTCGCAGTGGGCTTCGGCGCAGGCCTTTTCGGCCATGGCACCCTGACCGCCACCATCCGACGCGCCCCGCGCGAACAGGTGGGGCTTGCCCTTGGCACCTGGGGCGCGGTGCAGGCGACGGCGGCGGGCATCGGTGTCGCGCTGGGCGGCGTGCTGCGCGACATCGTCCTGCACCTGCCCATCGCCCAGACGCTGGGCACCGCAACCCCCTATATTGCCGTCTTCGCACTGGAAGCGGTGGTGCTGGCCATGGCGCTGATCGCCGCCTGGTCTCTGCGCCCGCTGGATTTGGTGCGAAAACCGGCTAGATTTGTTCCCAGGATGTCGTCCGCTGGTCATGGGAACGGGCCCGACAGCGGCATAACCCACCCCGCTCCCAGAACGCAGGAGGTATCATGACCACAGTAGTATCCCGGCTCTACCCGGACGAAGCGACCGCGCAAGGCGTCGCGACGGCACTGGCCAAGGCCGGCTTTCCCGCCGCCACGACCGACATCGTGACGGCAGCCGACGCAGCGGCCATCGCGGCCACGCGCGTGCACAGGGACGATGCGGCCGCCTATGCCGCGAAGATGAAGCCGGGCAATGCCCTGCTGGTGGTGCGCGCCCCGGTGACGCCCTTCGGCGCCGCCCGCGCCGCCATCGACATCGTCGAGACGGTCGAGGCGATCCCCGTCGGCGCCGTGCGCAACCCCAACCGGTATATCCGGGAAGAGGTGAAGATGGGCCAGTTCCTCAGCATCATGAAGGATCACCCGCTCTTCCTCACCAGCCGCATGGGGCCCTATGCCACCAGCAGCATCGGGCTGTTGTCGCAGGGCATGGGCTGGTCGCTTCTGTCCAAGCACCGCACGACGCGGTCGGCGTCGTCGGGGTGGTTCGCCTCGGCCTCGTTCTGGCCGGGCAAGCGCCTCTCGGCCCACCGCACGAAGCGGTCGGTCATCTCGGGCGGCAAGCGGTTCATGTACAACCCTGAAAAGCTGGCCTGATCGCCCGATCGCCGGACCAAGTGAAAAGAGCCGCCCCCGCGGGGCGGCTCTTCGCGTCTTGAAACCGGCCGTCAGTGGCAGGCGGGGCGGGTGCCCGGCAGCAGGACCTTGTCCACGACGTGGATGACGCCGTTGTCGGCCATGATGTTGGCGATGATCACATTGGCGGTCTCGCCGGTTCCATCGGCGATCGACACGCCCGACGCGCCCTTGGTGATGCACAGACGCTCGGATGCCAGGACCGGCTTGAAGAAGTTCGACCCCGTCGGGATCATTTCGGCCGTCAGCTTGCGGTCATCGACGTGATAGAGCAGCACAGCGGTCAGCTGGTCCTTGTTCTCGGGCTGCAGCAGCGTCTCGACCGTGCCGGCGGGCAGGGCCGCAAAGGCTTCGTTGACGGGGGCATAGACGGTAAAGGGGCCCGGACCCTGCAGGGTCTCGACCAGGCCCGCGGCGGTGACGGCGGCCACGAGGGTCGAGAAGCGGTCGTCGCCCGCGGCGATATCGACGATCGTGTTCGAAGCGCTGGCCACGGTGCCGAAGGATGCGGCGGCGATGCAGGCGGCGGCGATGGTGCGAAGGGTCATTCCAATACTCCCTGTTGACGGCTTGCCCCAGTGGCAAGTGATCGGGTTACGGCTGCGCCACGGATATGGACGGGCATCTCAAGGTTTCGTTATCCGGCGTGATCGCGCTGCGGGGTCCGAAAGGCCAATTGCCTGCCCGGCGCGATTGGCTTAGACGGCGTGCCAGGCCGCTATTCCCGCGAAGGACGAACCCATGCGCTTGACCCGTTACTTCCTGCCTGTCCTGAAGGAAAACCCCTCCGAGGCACAGATCGTCAGCCACCGGCTGATGCTGCGTGCGGGCATGATCAAGCAGCAGGCGGCGGGCATCTATTCCTGGCTGCCGCTGGGCTTCAAGGTGCTGCGCCGGCTCGAACAGATCGTGCACGAGGAACAGATCCGCGCGGGTCACATCCCGATGCTGATGCCGACGCTGCAACCGGCGGATCTCTGGCGCGAAAGCGGGCGCTATGACGATTACGGTCAGGAAATGCTGCGCATCCGCGACCGGCATGAACGCGACATGCT
>CAZNMV010000388.1:0-3317 GCA_964573835.1 uncultured Aestuariivita sp.
AGCTATTGGATGAAGACCCGGACCGCGGCGAAAGACGCACCCGACGAGGTCCAACGCTTTGGCAACTGGCTGCGGGCAAATGTCTGCGACACAGCCCTGCGTCTGAAGCAACAGATGCAGGCGCGCCCGGGGCCAAACATGGGCCACGGAACGCCGCAACCGGGCGGACCGCCGGCCTCGCCTTGAGCGACTGGCCACGGCGGATAGCCAAGAGTTGCCCGGCTGGAGGCTTTGCTTTGATGCCGTGGGGTCCGCAGGCGGAATGATCGCGCCGCTTTCCGATGACCTGCCTTGGGGGCCTGCATGTCCGGCCTGGGCGAAGTCTTCAGGTCTTCACCGTCATCCGCGCCCCTGTGCCGCACGATTGCAACGGGGACCGCGGCCTCTCCGCCGGGCCCCTCAGCGCCCGGCCGGAACAGCCAGACGGGCGAGTTGATCCAGAAACCGCAGGTTGGGACTTTCCAGTCCCGGATCCTGGGGAAGGTCTTGCGAGCCCATTTTCACGATGATGCAGCCGGTCGGCCTGTGGATGTAAAGGAACTGGCCATGTATCCCGAGCGCCGCCAAGGCGTCGACAGGCGGCGGCAGGCGATACCACTGGTTCCTGTAGGATCTCCCCGGGACATAGGTGGCGAAATCGCCCTTGTCCCAGGCGACGCGGTCGCCTCCGTTCCAGACCGAGGCAAGCCACCGCTCGGGAAGGATGGTGCCGGGATCGAGCATCAGCTGGCCGATGCGGGCCAGGTCTCGTGCCGTGCAGGACAGTCCGCCCGCGCCGCGCGGCGTGCCGAAGGCATCGACGGTGACAAAGGCATCGTCCGCCGCCCCCATCGGGTGCCAAAGTTGCGTGGCCGCGAAATCCGCGTAGCGCAGTCCGGAAACCTGTTCCAGCAGCAGCCCCAGCAGATCGGAATTGGGCGACCGGTAGGCAAAGGGCCCGCCATGGGGCGCGGCCCCTTTTTCCAGCGCCGCGAGAAATGGCGCCAGTCCCTCGGGCGAATGCGCCTGTGACGGCGCGTTCCACAGCACCGCGCGGCGGTAGCGGGCGTAAGTGCCGGTCGTGTCGTGGTAATCTTCGGTGAAATCGAGGCTGACCCGCATGTCCAGAACATGCTGCACCGGGCAATCGCCATAGGCCCCGGGCCGTGTTTCGGGCAGATAGTGACCGACCTCGCGCGTCGGATCCAGAAGGCCCAGATCCTGCGCCAATCCGCACATGAGCCCCGTCACCGACTTGGTGACGGAAAAGACGATATGCGGCAGCCCGGGGGCGGTATGGGCCGCATGCCAGTCGATGAGCGTCCGACCCGCGTGGACGAGCAACAGCCGGTCGGTCTGCGACCGATCCAGAAACGCGCCGACGGTTTCGGCACCCCGGTCAAGATGCACCTCCTCATCGAGAAGGTCCCAACCGGCGCGCGGGGTGTCCGGCCTGCCCGCGCTGCCCGCGGCGATGCGGGCCGACGGGACCAGTTCGCCGACATGCGTGAAGGACCAGGTGCTGTAGGGCCGCAACCGCCAGTTGGCGAGGGTGACCGCCGCGCGGTCACATCCGTGGGTGTCTGCAAAACTGGGCATGCGACGCGCGATACCTCCTGTCGGGGCGGCTCTGGCGGGCAGCATCGGTGGTTTCCGGCTGTCCGTCCAGCCGGTGGCGGGCCCGGCGTTCATGCCGCAGGGCCCGCGCGCCTTGATCAGGACGTGACCCGGATCACTCGGCCACTTTCCAGACGTTCCAGGCCATCGGCTTGTTCGCCGCCCAGGTCGTCCAGCCCCGGACCTTCGGACCGAAGGCCTCGACCGCGGGCGAATGATAAAGCCCGATGATCGGCACCTCTTCGGACATCATGAGGTGCAGCTTCTCGAAGATGCGCGTGCGGTCCTCGTCATTCAGCGCCTTGTCGCTTTCGCCCACCAGCGCTATGGCCTCGGGGTTTTCCCATTGCCGGGTGGCGCGGGCGTCCTTGTCACCGGTGAAGGTGCCGAACATCAGGCCCGGATCGAACCGCGCGGAATAGCCGAAGGATTGCAGCTGGAACGTGCCGGCCAGGTAGTTGTCGAGCTGCGTCGCCCAGTCGAGTGTCTCGAGTTCCACGTTGAAGCCTGCCGCCGACATCATCGCCTGCATCACGACCGCGTCGTCGAACATGCTTTGATATTCGCTGTTGGTCTGCAACTTGATGACGCTGCCGTCATAGCCTGCTTCGGCCAGAAGCGCGCGGGCGGCTTCGGGATCATAGGCAGGCCATGTCTCGAACGTGTCGTTCCAGTAGGCGCTCGACCGCGGCACCGCCGATCCGTTGCCCTGCGCCAGCCCGTTGGTGCGCGCCGTGGCGATCGTGTTCAGGTCGAGCGCATGGGCGATGGCCCGGCGGATGCGCGGATCGGACAGCGCCGGATCGCGGGTCTGGATCAGGAGCGTGTTCCACGACAGGCCATCGGCGATCTGCACGGTCGCGCCGTTCGCGCGGATCTCGTCCAGCCGCAGCAGCGAGGGTTCAAACACCACGTCGATCTCGCCCGTCGCCAGCGCCGCCTCGGCCGCCGCGCCATCGGGGATCACCACGAAGCGCACCTCGTCGACGTAGGGCACGCGCTTGCCGGCATAGCCCGACGCCGGTTCTTCGGAGGCGGCATAGCCGTCGAAGCGCGTCAGCGAGACGACCTCGCCCTGACGCCATTCGTTCAGCTGGAACGGCCCGCTGCCGATCGGGGTCCAGCTGTCGCCGGCGGCGCTGTCGGGATGGACCGCGAAGATATGGCACTGCACGTTGGACAGATGCACGAGGAACAATGCACTCGGCGTGGTCAGGTTGTAGACCACGGTGCGCGCATCGGGGGCTTCCACGCCTGCGACAAGGTTCGCGAAGGTCGATTTGCAGCGCCATTCCTCGTTCGCGTTCAGACGCTCCCAGGCCCATTTGACATCCTGTGCCGTCACCGGGGCGCCATTGTGGAAGGTCGCGCCTTCGCGGAGGGTGAAGGTATAGCTCAGACCGTCATCCGACACCGTCCAGCTTTCGGCCAGAACCGGGCCGACGCTCATGTCGGCGCGGTAGGCCACGAGCCCTTCGAAGATGTGGAACAGCACGTTGTCGGTGTTGCTGTCGCGGTTCACGCTGGGTTCGAGGCTGCGGATATCGCTGCCCATGGCGATGGACAGCACGCCGCCCTTGCGCGGTTCGTCCTGCGCCATGGCGCCGGTGGCCAGCAGGGCACCGATCAGCCCCGCCGCCAGTGTCGTCGTCAATCTCCGGGTCTTCATCTTGCTCTCCTTTGTTGGTTCGTCATCGGGTTGCCTGCCGGTTCACCCCGGC
>CAZNMV010000389.1:0-3312 GCA_964573835.1 uncultured Aestuariivita sp.
GCTTCGGCAAGGCGATCTGGGACATCACCGGCAAGGGCGTGAACGTCGACATGGTGTTCGAACATCCCGGGGAATCGACCTTCCCGGTGTCGACCTTCGTGGTCAAGCGCGGCGGCATGGTGGTGATCTGTGCGGGCACGTCGGGCTATAACTGCACCTTCGACGTGCGCCACATGTGGTCGCATCAGAAGCGCCTGCAGGGCAGCCACTTCGCCCATCTCAAGCAGGCCGCCTCGGCCAACAAGCTGATGCTGGAACGCCGGCTCGATCCTTGCATGTCCGAGGTCTTCTCATGGCAGGAGCTGCCGCTTGCCCACATGAAGATGCTGCGCAACGAACACAAGCCCGGCAACATGGCCGTGCTGGTGCAGTCGCCCCGGACCGGCCTGCGCACGCTTGAAGACGCGCTCGACGCGCGCAGCTGACAGATCGCACCCCGTCAGGCCGCCCGTCCGCGCGATCCGCGGGCGGGCGGTTTTCCGTTCCAGACCCGCTATTTCGGGGGAGTGTGAAGCTGCGAGTTTCTGACGCACCCGAAATCGTGCTAAGGTTGTTTTAAGGATTTGTTAACCACTTTCGGGCGATTCTCGCGATGAAACATGACTGGGTTCTCGACGTCCTGTCCGATCTGCAGCGCTTCGCCGCTCAGAACCGGATGGGGAATCTGGCCGGTCAGCTGGCGATCACGCGGATGATCGCTTCGATCGATCTCGCGTCGCAGGCGGAAGGGGTGCAGGTCAACGCGCATGGTGAACACTGTCCAGCTGGATTCGATCCTGGAGAAGATGGAGGCGTCTCCCGCGCCTGACGGTTTGCAGACCGCCGTCGTCGATCTGCGCGATCTCTTCGGGGTCAGGCACATGGTCTATCACTGGGTGGATTCCGCGGGCGATCAATATGGCTGCGGCACGTATTCCGACGCCTGGCGCGACCGCTATGTCGGACAGAACTATCTGCGCATCGATCCCGTCATCCTCGGCTGTTACAAGCGTTTCCACCCGGTGGACTGGAAGCGGCTCGACTGGTCGGGGAAGGCCGCGCGCGCCTTTCAGGCAGAAGCGATGGCCTATGGTCTGGGCAATCAGGGCTTTTCGGTGCCGATCCGCGGGCCCAACGGGCAATTCGCACTCTTCACCGTCAACGACGCCTGCGAAGATGCCGACTGGAGCCGGTTCATCGAAGACCACAGCCGCGACTTGATCCTGATCGCGCATTACTTCAACCGCAAGGCGCTGGATTTCGAACCGGGCCGCCAGCCCGAACCGGCGCAGCCCCTGTCCCCGCGCGAAGTCGATGCGATGACGATGCTGGCGCTGGGCTATTCCCGCGCGCAGGTGGCCAATTCGCTGGCGATCTCGGAACACACGCTGCGCGTCTATATCGAAAGCGCACGATTCAAGCTGGGCGCGCTCAACACCACCCACGCCGTCGCCCGCGCCATGAGCCGCGGCCTGATCGTCGTCTAGGTTAACAAAGTCTTTTCCGACCGTCACGGTCCGCTCCGCCCCCGTTAACCACGTCTGCCTATCCCTGTCCCCTCACAGACAGGGGAGACAGCCATGCTGCGCTACATCTACGGGGACGATCTGCACCGCCACCCCGATCTCGCCCGGGCCATGTTCCAGGACCGCGCCCGGCAATTCCGCGACCGTCTCGGCTGGCCTGTCGATGTCGACGCCGACGGGCAGGAGCGCGACGGCTATGACGCGCTCAACCCCCTCTACGTTCTCTGGCAGAACCCCGATGGCGGCCATGGCGGATCGATGCGCTTCCTGCCCACCACGGGCCCGGTGATGGTCAACGACATCTTCGGCCACCTGACCGGCGGCGCGCCGGTTCTCAGCCCGCTCATCTGGGAATGCACGCGCTTCTGCCTCGCGCCCGGGGCGGACCCGCATGTCGCTGCTGCACTCATGCTCGGCGGGGGCGAGATCATGCGCAACTTCGCCATCCGCCACTTCGTCGGCGTTTTCGACGCGCGGATGGTCCGCATCTACCGCGCCATCGGGTCCTCCCCCGAAATCCTCGGGTCGGAAGGCGAGGGGCGCGCGCGGATCAGCGTCGGCCTCTGGGCCTTCTCCGACGAGGCCCGCGCCCGCGTCGCCGACCGGGCGGGCATCATGCCCGCGCAATCCCAGGCCTGGTTCGATGCCGCCTTCGGCACGCCCCGCGCCGCTGTTCCGGCCTGACCCCTCTGGCCCCTGCGGGGCGGCGCCTGTAGGGTCCGCCCATGTCGCTGCCCGCCCTCACCTTTTCCGACGATCAGGCCCAAGCCTATGACGCCGTGGCCGAGGCGCTGCGCGGCGCAGGGGTCGATCTGACCGCTGAAACCCTCACCCCGCCCCGCGACGCGGGCGCGGGCGTGCTGGCGGTGATCGGCAAGGCCGGGTCCGGCAAGACGCTGCTTCTGGGCGAACTTCACCGCGCGCTGGCCGAAGCCGGGGTCGAGGTCATTTCGGGAGATTACGAAGGCCGCCGCCGCCGCGATCGGCGCACGCTGGCGATCCTTTCCCCCACGAACAAGGCCGCCAGCGTCCTGCGCCTGCGCGGCGTTCCCGCGACGACGATCCACCGCATCCTCTACACCCCGGTCTACGACCCGCAATACGAACGCATCGCGGAATGGCTGGCGGGGCAGGGCGACCGCCCCGAGGTGGAGGGGCTGAGCGACCAGGCGCTCGACCGCGCCTTCGCCTTCTACGAGGCGGTGAAATCGATCCCCGGCGCGCTGGCGGCGGCGGGGCTGAAGGGATCGGACTTCATCACCGGCTGGAAACGGCGTGAAGACCCGCTCGACATCGGGTTCATCGATGAAGCCTCGATGCTCGACGACCGCCAGTTCGCCGACCTGAAGGATATCTTCCCCACGCTGGTCCTCTTCGGCGACCCGGCGCAGCTGGCCCCCGTGAATCAGTCGGGCGCGATGGTCTTCGACACGCTGCCCGCCGGGCGCAAACTGACCCTGAGCCGCATCCACCGGCAGGCCGAAGACAACCCGATCCTCGACCTTGCCCATGCACTGGCCGACCCCGCGATCGACTTCGAAACCTTCGAACGGATGGTCGAAGACACCGCCGCCCGCGATGACCGTGTGGTATGGGGCCAGCGGGTCGGGGTCGACCTGATGGCGCGTTCCCCCGTCCTGGTCTGGCGCAACGTCACCCGCATCCGCCTGATCCAGGCCTTCCGCGCCGTCCACGGCGCGCCGGAAACCGAACTGCTGCCGGGCGAACCGCTCATCTGCGACGGGATCGAACTGCCGCTCAAGCACCGCAAGAAACGCATCGACCTCGAAGCGCGCGGCCTGATCAA
>CAZNMV010000390.1:0-3294 GCA_964573835.1 uncultured Aestuariivita sp.
CGATGTCTGCGACCTTGCGCGCGGGCTGTCCCTGCCGGTTTTCGGCCAGCCTGCCGCGACCCTGGAGGCCGCGCCGCGCGCGCGCTCGGAACTGCCTGCGCCCTTCTATCTGCGCATGGGGCTTCTCGACAAACCCGGCGCGCTGGCCAAGGTGGCGGCGATCCTCGGCAATGCGGGCGTGTCGATCGACCGGATGCGCCAATATGGCCATGCCGACACCAGCGCGCCGGTGCTGATCGTCACCCACAAGACCACGCGCAGCGCGATCGACGCGGCGCTCGAGGCAATGCGCGCCACGGATGTCGTGACCGAGGACCCGGTCGCGTTGCGCATCGAACATGTTTGAAAAGGGCGTTTCATGACCGACAAGGTGGATTTTCAGGACCGGATGCTGTCGCTGGGTCTGGCGCGCGTGGCCGAACAGGCGGCGCTGGCGAGCGCGGCCTGGGTCGGCCGCGGTGACGAGAAGGCTGCCGATCAGGCCGCGGTCAACGCGATGCGCACGCAGCTCAACCTTCTCGACATCGCCGGTGTCGTGGTGATCGGCGAGGGTGAGCGCGACGAGGCACCCATGCTCTTCATCGGCGAAGAGGTGGGCACCGGCAACGGCCCCGGCGTGGACATCGCGCTTGACCCGCTGGAAGGCACGACGCTGACGGCCAAGGACATGCCCAACGCGCTGACCGTGATCGCCATGGGCCCGCGCGGGTCGATGCTGCACGCGCCCGACACCTACATGGAAAAGCTCGCCATCGGGCCGGGCTATCCCGAGGGGGTCGTGTCGCTCGAGATGCCGCCCGCCGAGCGGGTCAGGGCGCTGGCTGCCGCGCGTGGCTGCAAGGCGTCGGACATCACCGTGTGCATCCTCGAACGCCCCCGGCACGAAGCCATGATCGCCGAGGTGCGCGGCACCGGCGCGGCGATCCGGCTGATCACCGACGGGGATGTCGCAGGCGTGATGCATTGCGCCGAACCCGACCAGACGGGGATCGACATGTACATGGGCACCGGGGGCGCGCCGGAAGGCGTGCTGGCTGCGGCGGCGCTGAAATGCATGGGCGGGCAGATTTTCGGGCGGCTCGTCTTCCGCAATGACGACGAAATCGCGCGCGCCGCGCGCGCGGGCATCACCGATCTGGCCCGCATCTATACCCGCGACGAGATGGTGACGCAGGACGTCATCTTCGCCGCGACCGGCGTGACCGGCGGGAGCCTCCTGCCCGGCATCCGGCGCGAACCGGGCTGGGTCACCTGCACGACGCTGCTGATGCGGTCCAAGACCGGGTCGGTGCGGCGGATGGAATACCGCATGCCCGTGTCGTGACGGGGTATCGCCCTTCGGGCGATGCCTCCGGCGGGGATATTTATGAACCCGAAGAAGCGGGGGACGGGGTGAGCTTTCTCGGCGTCGAGCAATCCATCACCGGGCGGCGCTGGATTGGGCCGGGGCCGGATATCGACCGTGCCGCCGAGGCGCTGGTGCAGGCAGGGGGGTACCCCCGGGCGCTGGCTGCCGTACTGGCGCGGCGCGGTGTGGCACCCGAAGAGGCGGAGGGCTTTCTCAGACCCGCGCTGCGCGATCTCCTGCCCGACCCGCGATCCTTGCGCGACATGGAGGCGGCGGCGGCGCGGCTGCTGGCGGCGGCCGACCGGCGCGAGCGCATCGCGATCTTCGCCGATTACGACGTGGACGGGGGGGCTTCGGCGGCGCTTCTGATCTGGTGGCTGCGCGCGCTGGGGCGGCGCGCGACGCTCTACGTGCCAGACCGCATCGACGAAGGCTATGGCCCGAACGCGCCCGCCATCGCCGCGCTGGCGCGCGATCACGACCTGATCCTGTGTGTCGATTGCGGCACGCTCAGCCATGAGGCGCTGGCGGCGGCGGAAGGGGCGGATGTCGTCGTGCTCGACCACCATCTTGGCGGCGAGACGCTGCCGCCGGCGCTCGCCGTGGTGAACCCCAACCGGCAGGACGAGACGGGCGATCTGGGTCATCTCTGCGCCGCGGGGGTGGTGTTCCTGACGCTGGTCGAAGCCGGGCGGCAGATGCGCGGGGCCGGTCGGCAGGGGCCGGACCTTCTTGGGCTTCTCGATCTGGTGGCGCTGGCGACGGTGGCCGATGTCGCACCGCTGACGGGCGTGAACCGCGCGCTGGTGCGGCAGGGCCTTACGGTGATGGCGCGGCGGGACCGGGCGGGCCTTGTGGCGCTGGCCGATGCCGCGCGGCTCGACCGCGCGCCGGAGGCCTATCACCTGGGCTATGTGTTGGGGCCGCGGGTGAATGCGGGCGGCCGCATCGGTCAGGCGGACCTCGGCGCGCGGCTTCTGGCGACGGACGATCCGCACGAGGCGGCGGCGCTGGCCGAGCGGCTCGAACGGCTCAACGCCGAGCGCCGCGAGATCGAGGCCGCGGTGCGCGCCGCCGCATTGGCGCAGGCCGAAGCGCGCGGTCTCGACGCGCCGCTGGTCTGGGCCGCCGGAGAGGGCTGGCATCCCGGTGTCGTCGGCATCGTCGCCGCGCGCCTGAAGGAGGCCGCGAACCGCCCCGCCGTGGTCATCGGCTTCGAGGGCGACGAGGGCAAGGGATCGGCCCGGTCGGTGCCGGGCGTGGACCTTGGCGCCGCCGTGCAGCAGCTGGCCCGCGAGGGGCTTCTGATCAAGGGCGGCGGGCACCGCATGGCCGCGGGGCTGTCGCTGACCCGGGCGCAGCTGGACCCGGCGATGGAGCGGCTGAGCGCCCTTCTGGCGCGGCAGGGCGCCGGCGCGGACGGCCCGCGCGACCTGCGGCTCGACAGCCTTCTGATGCCGGGGGCGGCGACGCCCGATCTGATCGCCGCGCTCGAGACCGCGGGGCCCTATGGCGCCTCCGCCCCTGCCCCGCGCTTTGCCCTGCCCGACCTGCGGGTCCGCTTTGCCCGGACCGTGGGCGAAAGCCACCTCAAGCTGAGCCTGACGGACGGGATGGGCGGCACGCTCGACGCCATCGCCTTCGGCGCCTTCGAGGGCCCGCTCGGCCCCGCGCTGTCGGGGCGCGAGGGGGCGGTGGTGCATGTGGCAGGGCGGCTTGAACTGAACCACTGGGGCGGGCGGCAGAGCGTCCAGCTGCGGCTGGACGACGCCGCCTTCCCGACGCGCTGAAAGCGCCCCGACGCGGCCGGGAAATTTCACGCAGATGCCCCAACTTTCCCCTTGCGCCGGGCGCGGCGATTTCATAATCACCGCCCCACCAAGCACAGTGGCCCGTTCGTCTATCGGTTAGGACGTCAGGTTTTCAACCTGAAAAGAGGGGTTCGA
>CAZNMV010000391.1:0-3288 GCA_964573835.1 uncultured Aestuariivita sp.
GCGATGCTGCGGCTGGCCACGCGGGCGCCGGGGCTGGGCGATCCGCCGTCGATGCGCAAGGTCTATCGGCTGGGCGGCACCGTGCCCGACCGCATGACCGATGCGCGCGCCCGTGTGCTGGGGGTGCTGCGCGACTATCACGGTCTGTCCTTCACGCTGGGGGAACTGGCCGAGATGGCGGGCGTCACGCCGTCGGTCGTCAAGGGGCTGGTCACCCAAGGCGCGGTCCGCGAAGAGGACAGCCCCCGCGATCTGCCCTTTCCGCCGCTTGACCACCACCGCCCGGGCAAGCCGCTGACGCCCGATCAGGCGGCCGCCGCCGACCACTTGCGCGCCGCGCTGCGCACCGGCGGCTATGGCACCACGCTTCTCAAGGGTGTCACCGGGTCGGGCAAGACCGAGGTCTATCTGGAAGCGGTGGCGGAATGCGTGGCGCGGGGGCGGCAGGCACTGGTGCTTCTGCCCGAAATCGCGCTGACCGCCGGGTTCCTGACGCGGGTCGAGGCGCGCTTCGGCGCGAAGGCGGCGGAATGGCATTCCGGCGTCACCCTGACGGAACGCCGCCGCATCTGGCGCATGCTGGGCGAGGGGGGCGCGGAGTTGGTCGTCGGCGCGCGCTCGGCCCTGTTCCTGCCGTTCCGCGATCTGGGTCTGATCGTCGTGGATGAGGAACACGACACCTCCTACAAGCAGGAAGACGGCGTCCTCTACAATGCGCGCGACATGGCCGTCTTGCGCGCCGCCATCGCAGGCGCGCAGGTGGTGCTGGCCAGCGCCACGCCGTCGCTGGAAACCTGGGCGAATGCCGAGGCGGGAAAATACGCCCGTCTCGACCTGACCGCGCGCTTCGGTGACGCGGTGCTGCCGCGCATGGGCGCGATCGACATGCGGGCCGAGGCGCTGAGCCCCGGGCGCTGGATCTCGCCCACGCTGGTCGGCGCGGTCGGGGCGCGTCTGGCGACCGGCGAACAGGCGCTGTTGTTCCTGAACCGGCGCGGCTATGCCCCGGTCACGATCTGCCGCGCCTGCGGGCATCAGCTGGGCTGCCACCACTGCGACGCGCGCATGGTCGAACACCGCTTTCTCAAGCGCCTCGTCTGCCACCAATGCGGCGAGACCGAACCGGTGCCCACAACCTGCCCGGCCTGCGGGGTCGAGGGCAAGCTGTCCGCCGTGGGCCCCGGGGTCGAGCGTCTGGCCGAAGAAGCGGCCGAGGCCTTTCCCGACGCGCGCGTCGCGGTCCTGTCTTCCGACCTCTTCGGCAGTGCACGCGCGCTCAAGCTGCAGATCGAGGCGATCGCGGCGGGCGAGGCGGATATCATCGTCGGCACCCAGCTGGTGGCCAAGGGGCACAACTTTCCCCTGCTCACGCTGGTCGGCGTGATCGACGCCGATCTGGGGCTGCAGGGGTCCGACCTGCGCGCGGCCGAGCGCACCTTCCAGCTGATGCGGCAGGTGGCGGGCCGGGCAGGGCGCGCAGACAGGCCGGGCGAGGCGCTGTTGCAGACGCATCAGCCCGAACACCCGGTGATCCGCGCCATTCTTGGCGGGGACGAGGAAGCCTTCTGGCGCGCCGAGGCCGAAGAACGCCGCCAGGCGGGCGTGCCGCCCTATGGCCGGATGGCCGGGATCATCCTGTCGGGTTCGGATGTCGCGCAGGTCTTCGATCTGGGCAATGCGCTGGCGCGGCAGGCGGGGGCGCTGACCCGGATCGGCGCGCAGGTCTTCGGCCCCGCGCCCGCACCCATCGCGCGCATCCGGGGGCGGCACCGCGTGCGGCTTCTGGTCAAGGCCGACAAGGGCGCGGCGCTGCAAGATGCCATTGCGCGCTGGATTGCGCCCCACCGGTTGCGCGGCGATCTGCGCCTTGTCGTCGATATCGACCCGCAGAGCTTCTACTGAACGGGCGCGGCGGGCTCAGTACCCCAGCGGGAAGGTCAGCCCGAAGCCCAGCGTGGCGTCGACCCCGCGGTCGCCCCCCGGGACATACTGGATGAAGGTCGGCCCGATCCGCGACTGCAGCCCGATCAGCGGAACGATGTCGCCCGCATGATACTTGAACCGGTCGCCGTTGCCCGGATACCAGGCAAGCGCCGAGAAGACGTCGATCCCCCAGGTCGCCTCCCGCACCAAAGGCAGCGCGAGCGAGACCGCCAGCGATCCGTCGCCATAGCTGTTGCGGAAGCCGCCGACGCTCACATCCGCGCGGCCCTGGAAAGCGCCGTTCGTCCACGTGGCGAAGACGCCGGGGTTGAATTCCTCGTATCCCGAAGCCCCGATATGTTCGGATCCCAGAAGGAAGGAAATCCGGTCCGGCCGCGTCTGCGCGGACAAGGCAAGTGGGGGCAAGGCAAGCGCGGCGAAGGCCAGCGCCGCGGCTGTCATTCTGATGGTCATGTGTCGAACCTGCTCATTATGTATTATTTTTTGACATAAGTATCGCAAAACTGCCCCACCGCCAAGACCCCGGTCCCGGAGCTGGCCGGAATGTGACCGCCGCGCCGCGTCTGGCGGCACCAGATTCCCCCTCGCCAAGGCTGCGGGACAGGCGTAAGGGAATCGCATGTTCCAGCCACTTCCTCTGCACGAGGCGTCTGCCCTGCCGGTCTGGCGGCGACCCATTGCGCTTCTGTTCCTCATGGCGATGGCGATGCCGCTGTCCTTCGCCACGTGGTCGGCGCTGCTCAACAACTTCGTGATCGAGGTCGCGGCCTTCGACGGCTCGGACATCGGCTGGCTGCACACGGTGCGCGAAATTCCCGGCTTTCTGGCCATCGGGGTGATCTTCATCATCATCTTCGTGCGCGAACAGGTGCTGGCGCTGGTGTCGCTGATGCTTCTGGGCGCGGCGACTGCGATCACCGCGCTGTTCCCGAGCCTTGGCGGGCTTTTGTTCGTGACGTTGCTGAGTTCGATCGGATTTCACTACTACGAGACGGTGAACCAGTCGCTGCAGCTGCAATGGCTGCCGAAGGACCGCGCGCCGCAGATCCTGGGGCTTTTGCTGGCCGCGGGGTCGGGGGCGACGCTGGTGGCCTATGGCCTGATCGTGCTTCTGTGGGAACCGCTGGGGCTGACCTATCACATCGTCTACATGATGGCGGGGGGCGCGACGCTGGCCATCGCGGTCTTCGCGCTGTTCTTCTTCCGCCAGTTCGAGGCACCCTATCCCCAGACCAAGAAGATGGTCCTGCGGCGGCGCTACTGGCTTTACTATGCGCTGCAGTTCATGTCGGGCGCGCGGCGGCAGATATTTGTCGTCTTCGCGGGCTTCATGATGGTCGAGAA
>CAZNMV010000392.1:0-1196 GCA_964573835.1 uncultured Aestuariivita sp.
ACGCCAATTCGGGCGGCGAGATGGGCTATCAGCTGACCGAGGCCGGCAAGGCCCGCGCACTGGATGCACTGGCGCAATCGGAATACTATGGCGCGATGCCGGTGCCGCTGTCGGTCTATTCCGAGCAGGTGAAGCGCCAGTCGATCCGCAATATCCAGGTAACGCGGGACCAGCTGACCAGCGCGATGGGGCACCTGATTCTGCCCGACGAACTGCTGGACCATCTTGGCCCCGCCGTTTCAGCCGGTCGGTCGATCCTGATGTACGGCCCGCCGGGCAACGGCAAATCGTCGATCTCGAACGGCATTCGCGATGCGCTGGGCGACAAGATCTATATCCCGCGCGCGATCGAGTATTCGGGCCAGGTGATCACGGTCTATGACCCGATCGTGCACACGGCCGCCGAAGAGATCGTGGAAGATCCGAACTCGCTGCGCCGTTCTTCGAACCGGTTCGACACGCGCTATGTGCTCTGCGACCGGCCGACGGTGATCACCGGCGGTGAATTGTCGCTCTCGATGCTGGACCTCGTCTACAACCCGACCGCACGGACCTACCAGGCGCCGTTGCAGCTGAAATCCTCTGGCGGTGTCTTCATCGTGGACGACCTTGGCCGGCAGGAAGAGCCGCCGCAGGCGCTGGTCAACCGCTGGATCGTTCCGCTGGAAGAGAACAAGGACATCCTGGCGCTGCAATCGGGCGAAAAGTTCGAGGTGCCCTTCGATACGCTGGTGATTTTCTCGACCAACTTCCATCCGAACGAGATCTTCGACAAGGCGGCGCTGCGCCGGATCTTCTTCAAGATCAAGATCGACGGGCCGAACCAGGAAGATTATCTGAAGATCTTCGCGATGGTGGCCCGGAAGCGGAAGATGCCGCTGGACGAGGACACGCTGGTCTACCTAATAAAGAACAAGTACCCGTCGATCGACAACATCTATGCGAACTATCAGCCGATCTTCCTGATCGACCAGATGATTGCGATCTGCGAGTTCGAGGGCATTCCATATCAGATGAGCCCGGAACTGATCGACCGGGCCTGGGCGAACATGTTCGTCAAGGAAGAGAAGATCGTTCACTAGGTTTCGACGCGCCTTGTGGCGCGCCGATCCAGGGGGGGGGGGGGGGGCCCCCCCCCCCCCCCCCCCCGTTTGGGCACAAAATGTGGGGGGGGGGTACCCCGCCCCCCCCGGCGG
>CAZNMV010000392.1:1206-3286 GCA_964573835.1 uncultured Aestuariivita sp.
TAGGTTTCGACGCGCCTTGTGGCGCGCCGATCCAGGCGAGGGGCTCTGCCCCTCGCGCTCCCCGGCATATTTGGACCAAGAAGATGGGGACGGCTTTCCCCTTCCGCGCCGGCGGTCTAACTCTGGGGCATGAGCGCCCTGCCCCCGATCTTTCACGACTGGTTCGCCGCGCGCGGCTGGTCCGTGCATCCGCACCAGGCCGAGATGGTCGCGCGCGCGGACGCGCCGTCGCTTCTGCTGATCGCGCCGACAGGCGGCGGCAAGACGCTGGCGGGGTTCCTGCCGACGCTGGCGGAACTGGCGGCAGGCGGACGCGAGGGGCTGCATACGCTTTATGTCTCGCCCCTGAAGGCGCTGGCCGCGGATATCCGGCGGAACCTCTCGGCGCCGATTTCCGAGATGGACCTGCCGATCCGGGTCGAGGACCGGACGGGCGACACCTCGCAGACGGTGAAGAAGCGCCAGCGGGTCGATCCGCCCCATATCCTTCTGACCACGCCGGAGAGCCTGGCGCTGCTGCTGACCTACGAGGATGCGCCGCGCCTTTTCGCGGGCCTGTCGCGGGTGGTGGTGGACGAGATCCATGCGCTGGCTGAATCGAAGCGGGGCGATCAGCTGATGCTGGCCCTGGCCGAGTTGCAGGCGATGGTACCAGGGCTGCGGCGCGTGGGGCTCTCGGCCACGGTGGAGGACCCGGGCGCGATCGCGACGTTCATGGCGCGCCATCCCGATCCCTGCCCGATCCTTCTGGCCGATCCCGGTCCGGAGCCGGATATCGCGATGCTGGAAACTGATGCCATGCCACCCTGGTCCGGCGGCGGCGGGGCCTATGCCATTCCGGCGGTGCTGGAGGAGGTCAGGAAGCACAAGACCACGCTGATCTTTCACAACACTCGCGCGCAGGCAGAGATTTTCTTTCACAATCTGTGGCTTGCGAATCACGAGGCTCTGCCGATCGGGATTCATCACGGCAGCCTGGCCCGCGAACAGCGCGCGCGTGTCGAGGCGGCGATGGTGCGGGGCGACTTGCGTGCGATCGTCTGCACCGGAACGCTGGACCTGGGGATCGATTGGGGCGACGTTGACCTGATCATCCAGGTCGGTGCGCCGAAGAACGTGAAGCGGCTGGTCCAGAGGATCGGGCGCGCGAACCACCGCTACAACGCGCCGTCCAAGGCGCTGATCGTGCCCGCGAACCGGTTCGAGGTGGTGGAATGCGTGGCCGCGCTGGAGGCGGTGCGGGCGCATGACCTCGACGGCGATCCGCGGGGGCCGGGGCCGCGGGACGTGCTGTGCCAGCACATCCTGATCCGGGCCTGCCGGGGCGCGTTCGATGCGGACGCGCTTTATGCGACGTTCCGGACGGCGGGGGCCTATGCGGCGCTGGAGAGACCCGTCTTCGACGAATGCCTGGAGATGATGGCGACGGGCGGCTATGCGCTGCGCGCCTATGACAGGTGGCAACGCCTGCGGCAGCGCGCCGACGGGCTTTGGGAATTGCGGGATCCGAGGGCGGCCCGGTATATCCGGATGAACCTTGGCACGATCCTCGACACCGACACGTTGAAGGTGCGCTATCGCGGGCGGGGCGCGCCCCTGGGCGAGATCGAGGAAGGCTTCGCGGCCAGCCTGACGCCGGGGGACACCTTCCTGATCGGCGGACAGGTGGTGCGTTACAAGGGCTTGCGCGAGATGACGGTGGAAGTATCGCGCCGGGCCGACAAGCCGCCCAAGATCGCGACCTTCATGGGCACGAAGTTCGCCACGTCGACGCAGCTAAGCGCCCGGATTCTCAAGATGTTCCGGCAGGAGAGCTGGCCGGAGCTGCCGCGGCACACGGCCGAGTGGCTGGCCTTGCAGCGGGCGCGGTCGAAACTGCCCGAAAGCGACCGGATCCTGGTGGAGAGTTTTCCCCATGACGGGCGGCAGCATACCTGCATTTACGGGTTCGCGGGGCGCAACGCGATGCAGACGCTGGGGCTTCTGGTCACGGCCAGGATGGAGACGGAAGGGCTGAACCCGCTGGGCTTCGTCTCGACCGATTACGCGGTGCTGATCTGGGGGCTGGACCGGGTGCCCG
>CAZNMV010000393.1:0-3281 GCA_964573835.1 uncultured Aestuariivita sp.
GGTCGATAGCGCGCTTGCGGCCAAGTTCGGTTTCCTTGGGCACGATCGAGACGCAGTTCGACTGCACCCCGCAATCGCCGCAGCCTTCGCAGACGTCCGTATTGATGAATACCCGGCGGTCGGGGTCGGGAAACGTGCCGCGCTTGCGGCGGCGGCGCTTTTCGGCGGCACAGGTCTGGATATAGACGATGGCCGAGACGCCGTCATGCTGCGCCATGTCCTTCTGCACCGCCATCAGGTCGGCGCGTTCATGGGTGGGCACGTCCTTGGGGAAAGAGGCAAAATCCACGTCTTCCTTCCGGTCATAGACGACGGCGAGCTTTCCGACCCCCATGGCCTTGAGTTCGTTGACGATGCGCTGGGGCGAAAGCCCGCCTTCGTTGCCCTGCCCGCCGGTCATGGCGACGGCATCGTTGAAGAGGATCTTGTAGGTCATGCGGGTGTTGGCGGACACCGCCGCACGGATCGCCTGCAGGCCCGAATGGTTGTAGGTGCCGTCGCCGATGTTCTGGAAGACGTGTTCGCGCGTCGAAAAGGGGGCCTCGCCGATCCAGTTGGCGCCTTCGCCCCCCATATGGGTGAAGCCCAGTGTCGAGCGGTCCATCCACTGGACCATGTAGTGACAGCCGATGCCGGCATAGGCGCGGCTGCCTTCGGGCACCTTGGTCGAAGAATTGTGCGGGCAGCCCGAGCAGAAATACGGCAGACGGGCCGCGATTTCCTCAGCGTTGTCGGCGCGGCGGGCTTCGGCGATGCGGGAGAGGCCCGCGCGCAGGCCATCGGTGTCGCGGCCTTCCTCGATCAGGATCTGGCCCAGTTTCTCGGCGATCCAGACGGGGTCGAGCGCGCCGCGCGTCGGGAACAGCTCTTCGCGGTGCAGCGCACCCGCGCCGCCCTTGTACCAGCCATAGACGCGGTAGCGGTGGTCGTCGAAGAGCGCTTCCTTGATCTGGATCTCGATCAGCTTGCGCTTTTCTTCCACCACCACGATGAGGTCGAGCCCTTCGGCCCAGGCCTGGAACCCCTTCATGTCGAGGGGGAAGGTCTGGCCCACCTTGTAGAGGGTGATGCCCAGACGTTCGGCCTCGGATTCGGAGATGTTGAGCAGGCTCATCGCATGGACGAGGTCGAGCCAGTTCTTGCCCGCGGCCACGAAGCCGATCTTGGCGCCGGGCTTGCCCCACATCCGTTTGTCCAGCTTGTTTGCGTGACTGAAGGCCTCGGCGGCGAAGCGCTTGTGGTCGATCATGCGCGCTTCCTGCGCATGCGGCGTGTCCTGCAGGCGGATGTTGAGCCCGCCCGGCGGCATGTCGAAATCGGGAATGACGATCTGCATGCGGTCGGGGTGGCCATCGACAACCGCCGTCGCCTCGACCGTGTCCTTCATGGTCTTGAGGCCCACCCAGAGACCCGCGAAGCGGCTGAGCGCATAGCCATAGACGCCGTAATCGAGGATTTCCTGCACACCCGCGGGGCTGACGATGGGCAGATAGGCGTCGATCAGCGCCCATTCGGACTGGTGCAGCACGGTAGACGATTCGCCCGTGTGGTCATCGCCCATGGCCACGAGCACGCCGCCCAAGCCCGAGGTGCCCGCCATGTTGGCATGGCGGAAGACGTCACCGCTGCGGTCGACGCCGGGGCCCTTGCCGTACCAGAGGCCGAAGACACCGTCGAATTTCCCTTCGCCGCGCAGTTCGGCCTGCTGGCTGCCCCAGAGCGCCGTGGCGGCAAGATCTTCGTTCAGCCCGTACTGGAAGACCACGTCATGGGCGGCAAGCTGCTTGGCCGCGCGGGTCATCTGCATGTCGACCGCACCCAGGGGCGAGCCCCGATAGCCGGTGACCAGACCCGCCGTATTCAGCCCCGCCGCGCGGTCGCGCGCCTTCTGCGTCAGCATCAGACGGACCAGCGCCTGCGTGCCGTTGAGCAGGACCGGGCTTTTGTCCAGATCGAAGCGATCGTTCAGGGTGATCTTCTGCGTGCTCATCTGGCGCCTCCCAACGTCGGATCGGACTTGCAGTCAGTCTACACGGATATTAGGTCACAATTACTGACCTGACCAGAAAAATTCGCATCCGGGACGAATCTTGTCGCGGCAGCGGGCTGACCTTGGGGTCTGTATCGGGTAATCGGTGGCACGTGACGTGAAAGGTGACGGAATGGACTGGGACAAGCTGAGAATATTCCACACGGTGGCCGATGCGGGCAGCCTGACCCATGCGGGCGACCGGCTGAACCTGTCGCAATCCGCCGTCAGCCGCCAGATTCGCGCCCTCGAAGAGGCGCTGAACACCACCCTGTTCCACCGCCATGCGCGGGGCCTGATTCTGACCGAACAGGGCGAGTTGCTGCATGACGCGACCGCGGCGATGGCCAAGCGGCTCGATGCGGCGGCAGCGCGCATCCGCGACAGCGAGGAAGAGGTCTTCGGCGAGTTGCGGGTGACGACGACCTTCGCCTTCGGGTCGCTCTGGCTCGCTCCACGGCTGGTCAAGCTGTACGAGAAATATCCCGATCTGAAGATCGACCTGATGCTCGAGGAACGCGTGCTCGACCTGCCGATGCGCGAGGCCGATGTCGCCATCCGCATGAAGGAACCGAGCCAGGCTGACCTGATCCGGAAGAAGCTGATGAGCGTGCAGATGCGGCTGTTCGCGTCGCGGTCCTATCTGGAACGGCATGGCACGCCGCAGACGCTCGATGATCTGTCGGAGCACCGGCTGATCTGCCAGAACCCGACGACGGCGCAGGTTCAGGCCGGCGCCGTGCTGGTGCAGAATCTCATGACCTATGACATCCGCTCAATGCTGACGGTGAACAATTACTTCGGCGTGCTGCAGGGAGTGGTGCACGATCTGGGGATCGGCGTTCTGCCCGATTACGTTACAGAAGATTTTCCCGACCTCGTTCGCGTGCTGCCGGACGTGGAATCGGCCGAGGTGCCGGTCTTTCTTGCCTATCCCGAGGAGTTGCGCCATTCCATGCGCATCGCCGCCTTCCGCGACTTCGTCCAGGACGAGATCATCGCACACCGCAAGTCGGTCCGCGAGCACGCCAAGGGCTGAGGCCAGCCATGCAGCCTGCGCATGGCAGTTATGCTGCACCTGCAGCATTCTTGGACTTGATCGATTCCGTTTCGCACACTAACTGCACATCCGAGGGTCGCAGCGCCCAGTTGCGCAGCATCCTCAAACCTCCCTGTTGGACTACGGCCGAGACTTGGTCTCGGCCTTTTTTTTGGCCCGGTGCCGGCTTCGGTGCCTGTGGGCATGAAAAAG
>CAZNMV010000394.1:0-3269 GCA_964573835.1 uncultured Aestuariivita sp.
CAGGGAGGTGGGCGTCATGCCGGGCTGGGTGTTGGTTTCCAGCAGGATCAGCCCGTCGAGGCCGCGGGCCTCGTCCCAGCGGAAATCGGTGCGGCTGACCCCGCGGCAACCGAGCGCCCGATGTGCGCGCAGGGCAAAGTCCAGGCAGGCCTCGAACACGTCGCCGGGCACCTCGGCCGGGACCACGTGACGCGAGCCGCCGGGCTTGTATTTCGCGTCATAGTCGTACCAGCCGTCGGTCAGGATGTCGGTGACGGCCAGCGCCCGGTCCCCCATCACCGTGACCGTCAGCTCGCGCCCCGGCACGAAGGCTTCGACCATCACCGTCTCGGGCATGGCATCCGACAGCGCGGGCGGGCCGTTTGCGTTGTCGTGGACGAGGTAGACCCCGACGCTCGACCCTTCGTTGTTGGGCTTGACGACATAGGGCGGCGCCATGACATGGCGGCGGCGCACCTCGTCGCGCGGGGCCAGGACGCTGTCGACCACCGGCAGGCCCGCGGCGCGGTAGGCGGCCTTGGTGCGCTCCTTGTCCATGGCCAGCGCCGAGGCCAGCACGCCCGAATGGGTATAGGGGATGCGCAGCCATTCGAGCATCCCCTGCACGCAGCCATCTTCGCCCCAGCGGCCGTGCAGCGCGTTGAAGACGACATCGGGGGCGGCGTCCCGCAATTGCCGGGGAAGGTCGAGGCCCGCGTCGATTTCGACCACATCGAAGCCTTCGGCGCGCAGCGCATCGACGCAGCCGCGGCCTGATGACAGCGATACCTCGCGTTCGGCCGAAAGACCGCCCATCAATACCGCCACTCTGGGGTCGTTGCCGCCCGACTGCCCCATTCACCGCCTCATGTCGCCCGGGCCTTTTTGGCCCTTGTTCTTCGGTTCCGGGTCAGGGTTTTGATTGCCTGTGAGGCCCTGCCCGGCCTGATCGTTACGGCGTGGTTTCGCCCACGCGCATGATCTCCCACTCTAGCGTGATACCGCTTGAATCGTAAACCTTTTTTCGCACCTCTTCGCCCAGTCCTTCGAGGTCGGCGGCCGTCGCGCCGCCGGTGTTGATGAGGAAGTTGGCGTGTTTCTCGCTCATCTGCGCGCCACCGCGGCGGGCACCGCGCAGGCCGGCATCCTCGATCAGCTTCCAGGCCTTCAGATCGTGTACATCATCCGCCCGCCCGGTCGAGCTGAACCCCGCCGGGTTGCGGAAGGTGGAGCCTGCGCTGCGGTCCTTCGTCGGCTGGGTCGCGTCGCGTTTCGCAAGCTGGTCTTCCATCTTCGCGATGAGCGCCTCCGGCGCGCCCCGGGGGGCGTGGAAGGTCGCGCTCACCAGCACCGCGCCGTCCGGCAGGTCGCTTTGCCGGTAGCGCAGCTTCAGGTCGGCGGGCGTCAGCGTGACGATGCGCCCGTCGCGCAGGACGGCGCGGGCGCTTTCGAGCACATCGGCGGTATAACTGCCGTAGCAGCCCGCGTTCATGCGCAGCGCCCCCCCGATGGTGCCCGGGATCGTGCGCAGGAAGGTCAGGTCGAGCCCGGCATCCGCCGCGCGCCGCGCGACATGGGCGTCCAGCGCGGCCGCCCCCGCGGTCACGCGGTCGCCATCGACCGAAATCGCGTTAAAGCCGCGCCCCAGCCGGATCACCACCGCGCGCAGCCCGCCGTCGCGCACGATCAGGTTCGACCCGACGCCGATGGGAAAGACCGGCACGGCGGGCTCGAGGGCGGCGAGGAAGGCGGCAAGATCTGCCTCGTCGGCGGGCTGGAACAGCCAGTCCGCCGGGCCGCCCACCCGCAGCCAGGTCAGATCGGCCAGCGGCCGGTCGGAGCTGAGCGTGCCGCGGGGCGTGGGCATCTGCATGACGGTCAGCCTTCCTTGCGACGCAGGCGCAGCCACAACGCCGCGCCGGTCGTACCGATAGCGAAGCCCGCCGGAGGCGGCAAGGCAAGTGCCGCGGGGGCGATCAGCTTGTCACCGAGGCCCAAGCCCGACGATCCGCTGTACCCAGCGCGCCGCATGGATCACCGGCCAGCGCAGCATCGACATGCCACCCAGCAGGACGAGCAGGCCGATCCAGGGCCCGTTTTCATAGGTGACGTAGCCCAGGATCGGGACACCGACTGCGACCAGCGCATAGGCGCGCCGCCAGTGGTTGTCGCGGCTGGGCAGCATCGCCAGAACGTTCGCCGCCAGCGCCCAAAGCGCCGCGAGGATGATCGAGGTCGTCATGTCCGCCCGTCCTTCTGCCCGTTCCGCTCTCTGGCGCCACGGATGGCCCGGCGGGTTTTTTCCTATTGAAGGCAAAGCGGGGGCCGCTGGCAAGTCCGGATTGCCCGGCCGTCTGTCAGGGCGCCCTACCCTTTCAGCTTCTCCGGCAGCGCATTCGCCCAGGCGCTGATCGTGCCGGCGCCAAGGCAGACGACCATGTCGCCCGGCCCCGCCTCGGCGCGCACCAGCGCGGCAAGGTCCTCTTCCGACAGAAGCGCCAGCGCGTGACGGTGGCCGTGGCGGACAAGGCCCGCGACCAGATCGTCGCGGCTTGCGCCCGGGATCGGGTCTTCGCCCGCGGCATAGACCTCGGCGATGGCGACAACGTCGGCTTCGTTGAAACAGGCGCAGAAGTCTTCGAACAGGCTCGACAGCCGGGTGTAGCGGTGCGGCTGGTGCACCGCGATCACGCGGCCCTGCGTTGCCTGTCTAGCTGCGCGCAGGACGGCGGCGATTTCCACCGGGTGATGGCCGTAATCGTCGATGATGGTGACGCCGCCCACCTCGCCCACCTTGGTGAAACGCCGGTTGACGCCGCCGAAGCGGGCGAGCGCGGTGCGGATTTCCTCGCCCGTCATGCCCAGATGGCGCGCCACCGCGATGGCCGAGAGCGCGTTCGACACGTTGTGGTCGCCCGGCATGGGCAGGGTGCAGCCTTCGATCACGCTGCCGTCGGTCTGCAGCGCCACGTCGAAATGCGCGGTGCCGCCCTCGTAGCGCAGGTTCACCGCGCGCACATCGGCCTGGGTGTTGAAGCCATACGTGATCACGCGGCGGTCGGTGATCCGGCCCACCAGCGCCTGCACGTCCGCATCATCGGTGCAGCAGACCGCGATCCCGTAGAAGGGGATGTTCGAGACGAAGTCGTAGAAGCCCTTGTGCAGCGCCTCGACCGTGCCCCAGTGCTCCATGTGTTCGGGGTCGATATTGGTGACGATGGCGATGGTGGCGGGCAGGCGGTTGAAGGTGCCATCCGATTCATCGGCCTCGACCACCATCCATTCGCCTT
>CAZNMV010000395.1:0-3225 GCA_964573835.1 uncultured Aestuariivita sp.
GCGCGAGGAAGCCCGCGCACGCACCACCCACCCCGAACACCGCTGGGAGGACTGATCATGGCACGCACCTGCAAGCCCGCCGATCCCAACGCCGCCCGCGACGCGCTGATCCTCGCGATCGCCGAGCGCCACCTCTTCCTCGACACGCTCGAGACCCGCAATTCCGACAGCCTCGATTTCCACGAACACGCCGTCTGGGCGGTGCGCTCAGCGCTGGAGGCTGCCTTCGAGGCTGGACGCTGCGCAGGCCCAGCCAACACCCAACCCTGAAAGAACATGCACATGGCTATCGCCATCCCCTCCGACACGACCCGCATCTTCATCGACCGCCCGCGCTTTGTGCAGGCCATGAGCGTGGCCAAGCTGCAGGGCCACCTCAACGACGGGAGCCTGAACGCCGAGGTCTTCGAGATGGCCGGACGGATCGGCATCGACTGCCTGACCATTGAGCTGGCCGATGTCGTGTCGGTGCTGCAGCAGCACGGATTGATCTGAAACGCCGCCGAACGGAGACCAACATGAGCACTCGTGCACAGATCGCCATCGAAATCCGGCCCGGGGAGTGGGCGCACACATACTGCCATTATGACGGCTATCCGTCGCACATGCTGCCTGCTCTAGGCCCTGTCTGCATTCAGGGGATTCCCATGCGAGGTGAGTTCTGATTCAAGATCGAAAACGGAGGCGATCTTGAGCAGGCGGACATTGACGGACGCGCAGTGGGCGCGGATTGAGGGGCATCTTCCCGGACGTGAGGGGTTGCCAGGACGCAGTGGCGTCGACAACCGATTGTTTGTTGACGCGGTGCTGTGGCTGGCGCGGACCGCAGCGCCTTGGCGTGATCTGCCGCCTGAGTTCGGCAAGTGGACCGGCGCGCACGCCCGCTTCCGACGCTGGGCGATGGCAGGCGTATGGGAACGCCTTTTCAAGGAGTTGAGCGCGGACCCCGACTTCGAATACGTCCTCATCGACAGCACGATATGCAAAGCCCACGCCGATGCGAAGGGCGGAAGGGGGGGACTCAGGCTCACGGGATCGGGCGTTCGCGTGGCGGCCTGACGACCAAGATCCATGCCGCCGTGGATGCGCTCGGGATGCCGGTTCGGCTGATCCCCACAGCGGGTCAGCGCGGCGACAGCCCGCAAGCCGCGGCCCTGATCGACGGGCTCGACGGTGTCGGCCATGTCATCGCTGATGCGGCCTACGATTCCAGCGCCTTGCGCGGGAAGATCAAGGATGACCTCAAGGCAGAGGCCCATATCCAGGCCAATCCATCCCGCGCGATCAAGCCACCCCTCGACCCCGACCTCTACGCCGAACGCCACAAGGTCGAAAACTTCTTCCAGCGGATCAAACGCTTCCGGCGCATCGCACTGCGCTGCGAGAAGACCATCCCAAGCTTCATGGGCTTCGTCTTCCTCGTCTCAGCTCTCGATTGGCTAAGGTGAATGCAGACAGGGCCTAGCCCCATGGACGCCCGAGGACATCCTTGCCGCCCGTGAAATCCGGCAGGTCCGCGCCGAGGGGATCGAGGCGTTCGAGAGGCCCCACGACCCGGTGATCCTGCCACGCCCGACCTGTCAGTTCTGCCACCTGAACGTCTGGCAGGACGGGCGGTGGGTCGACGCGACGGATCAAGCAGAGTGATCAGAAAGAACTGATATTGCTCAGAATTGCCTACGATCATCGGCGGGATGGAGCGATTGTCTTCGCACGGAAACGCTGCAACTCACCGAAGGACGCCACCGCCATGACCGACGCCACCGCCACCCTGATCGCCGACTTCCGCGCCGCTGCTGAGGAGATCGAAGCTCGCCTCGCGCGCGGCGCCTGCGCCATGATCGCCTCGCACAACTGGATCGTCATCGACGACTTCGGGCCCCTGACCTTCACGCTGACGCCCGAGGGCGGCAAACACCGCGCCACCTGCACCGGTCATGGCCGCGCGCACAAAGTCAATCGCTTCACGAAGGCAGACGCCGAGCATCTCGCCCGCGCCTGCAACGCCCGCGCCGCCTTCTGGGCCGACGCCGCGCGCGAGGAAGCCGCAACCCTGCGCCGCCACATCGCCACGCTGGAAGCGACCTGCGCCGCCTGAGCCCCAACCGGCCGGGCCAAGCGCCCCGCCAGCCCCCATCACGAGGATCCCGACCATGACTACCCACGCCATCCTGCCCAGCCGCAACAAGGACTATGGCTTCTTCCGAACCCTGACCGTCTGCCCAGAGCGCGACCGCCGCAGTGCGGAGGTCTGGGCGCTCGCGTCGCGCCTGATCGCTGAAGCCATCCACGCCGACAGCGAGGACGAAATGATCGGCATCCGCGACTTTCTCGACAGCCGGATAGGCCGCCATTTCGCCGATGATGTGGTCGGCAACATGACCGGCTGCAACATCGAACTCGAGCCTGCCATCGCCGCCGCGATCCGCCGCTGGCAGGACTGGCGCATCGACCGTGCCACAGAACGATCCGAGGGCATCCCGGCTGGGCTGCCTTACCTCACGGGCTGGGTGCAGCATTTCGCGGTGACGGCCGCGATGGAGGATGCAGAATGATCGGCCTGCGCCCATTGCATCGTCAGCATACGCGGGCTGGGGCCTTGCTCTCCGCCACCGCATTATGCTCTGCGAAACCCGCCGCCCCCAAACGCAAAATCATCATCAATGGGCCCGTGACCAGCATCCGGCTCCAGAAACAGCCACCCCACCCCTACCCCATCGCCAAACCCGAAGGAGCCCGCTGGGTCATGACCATCAATCCCCAATCCTCCACCCCTGCTGAGCAGACCGTGCAAGCGAAGTCGCTGATCGATGACCAGCCGGAGGACAACGCACCGAACGAGCGGCAAACCAAGATCACCACGCTGATTGGCCTGCTGCGCCGCGAGGGGGGCGCCACCATCGACGAAATGGCTGAGGCGACATCTTGGCAAGTTCACTCGCTTCGAGGAGCACTGTCGGGCATCCTGAAGAAAAAGCTCGGCCTCGACATCAGCTCCGATAAGGTCGAGGGCCGCGGGCGGGTGTACCGGGTGATCTGAGGATCAACTCAACAGAGTTTCCCAGTCACGTCCCCCGTAGAACAGGCGCAAAATCACAACGCGTTCAGGCTCGACAATGAACGCAATTGTCACGCGGCGCTCAAAACCAAGAATGCGCAAGCCAGGCCGGATGTCGTCACGAGAGAGGCCTCGTTCAGAGGCGATGCCAAGCCTTTGGCAAAAGG